>NZ_JBRRET010000007.1:0-149698 GCF_056760435.1 Stenotrophomonas sp. STEN008
CCCCGGCGTTACGCCCCGCCACCCGCCCCCACCCGCGTTAACTTTTTGTTTCGGCGCCCCCCCGCCCCGGCCCGCCCGGTGCGGGGGGGGGGGTGGTGGGGGGTCGCCTGGGGGGGGGCGCGGCGGCCGCCGGCGGCGGACACCCCTACCCTCGACGCGCAGGCCCGGCAGCTGACCGTGGCGGCCCTGGAACTGCCCGGGCGGGACGATGCGCAGTGGAAGCAACGCCGCGAACAGGTGGCGCAGCTGTTGACCGAGCTGCAGCCGGACGTCATCTCGGTGCAGCAGGTACGGCAGCAGCAGGGGCGCAACCCGGCCTGCTGGCTGGCCAATCGGCTGCGCTACAGCTGCGACTTCGTCACGGCCGACCCGCCCAGCCAGCCGCTGCGGCACGGCAATGCGATGCTGACGCGGCTGCCGGTCAGCGAGGATGGCGTGACCCTGCTGCACCCGCCCGGTACGTTCAGCGCGGCGGGCATGATGCGGCTGCGGCTGGGCGAGGCCCTGGTCAATGTCTACGTGACCCGCCTGCGCCCGGAGCCGGATGAAGCGGCGGCCCGCCAGCACCAGACCAGCGATCTCATGGCCTGGATCAGCGCGACCGCAGAAGGCCTGCCCAGTGTGATCGCAGGCGATTTTTCCGCCGGCACGGTGGAACTGGTGCGCGCTACGCCGGGCTTCCAGCCGGCCCGGCGCAGCCCGGGCGGCCGGGCGGAAGCGTCAGCTTCCGGTGCCGGCGGCGCCAGCGGCCATGGCCTGGATGTCCTGTTCCAGGTCAAGCATTTCGGTGGCATCCGCCAGCAGCCCATCCTGCTGCCTGCCGACGGCGAGCTGCCTGGACTGCGCCTGGGGATGATGGCCACCCTGCGCCTGCAGGGCGATACGGCCACCGCGGAATAGGCCCGCCCTTGGCTCCGGTGGGTGCCGACCTTGGTCGGCACATTCCCACCGCGCTCGCACCATCGCCCGTGCCGACCAAGGTCGGCACCCACCAGGTCCCGCCCGACGTCCAGAAGCTGGCAAACAAAAAGGCCGGGGTCTCCCCCGGCCTTCTCATGTCATCCCGTCACCGCCTTCAGGCGATCGCGTCCTGGTAACGGCGCTCGACTTCGTTCCAGTCGATGACGTTGAAGAACGCGCCGATGTATTCCGGACGACGGTTCTGGTACTTCAGGTAGTACGCGTGCTCCCACACGTCCAGACCGAGGATGGGCGTGTTGCCTTCCATCAGCGGGCTGTCCTGGTTGCCGGTGCTTTCCACCACGACCTTCTTGTCGGGGGTGACGCTCAACCATGCCCAGCCGCTGCCGAAGCGGGTCAGCGCCGCCTTGGTGAAGGCGTCCTTGAACTTGTCGAAACCGCCCAGGTCCTTGTCGATGGCCTTGGCCACGTCGCCCACCGGGTTGCCGCCCGCGTTCGGCGCCATCACCGTCCAGAACAGCGAGTGGTTGGCATGGCCACCGCCGTTGTTGCGCACCGGGCCCTGCAGGTTCTCCGGCAGCGACTTCAGCTTCTTCACCAGCTCTTCCACCGGCAGGTCAGCGTACTCGGTACCTTCCAGCGCCGCGTTGACGTTGTTGATGTAGGTCTGGTGATGCTTGGTGTGATGGATCTCCATCGTCGCCGCGTCGATATGCGGCTCCAGCGCGTCGTAGGCGTAGGACAGCTTGGGCAGGGTATAGGCCATGATGCATCTCCTGATTGCGAGGGCACCCGACGGTGTCGGGTGTAGCGCGGTGAATGATGGGGACAGACCACTAGATTACCAAGGGGGATGTAAAGGAAATTGCGTCCTGCCGGTGAGCATGCCGGCAATTGTTACGCAGCGGTGACGCGGCGGTTCCTCATGCAGCGTGCAGCGCACAGGCGCTACAGTGCATGCACCACCCTCACCCGTTCGTGCCCATGCGCAACCCCCGGCTGCTGATCACTGCCATCGCCCTGCTGCTGCTCGGCCTGGTCGTCAACCACGTCATGCAGCGGCCGCCGGCACCGCAGTTCGCGCCGGACCTGCAGGGCGCCCCGACCCGGACTGCCCCCACCCCGGCACACGGCGATGGCGCACGCAACGGCCTGCCCGCCTTCCTTCCCGCCGAAGCACGCCAGACCATCACCCTGATCCAGCGGGGCGGGCCCTTCCCGCACCGCCAGGATGGCAGCACCTTCGGCAACCGCGAGCAGCGCCTGCCGCAGCGGCCGCGTGGCTACTACCGCGAGTACACGGTCGACACCCCCGGTGCGGGCAACCGGGGGGCACGCCGCATCGTCACGGGCGGCGATCCGGCAGAGGCGTGGTACTACACCGATGACCATTACGGCTCATTCCGCAGCTTCACCGTTCCATCCCCCGGAGACGCTCGATGAGCCACGATGATTTCGGCCTCGGCCTGCACGACATCAACAACGCCGGCGTGTATGCCATCGACAGCGCGGACATCGGCGCGCTTGCCGCGGCCATGCGCGATGCCGGCCTGAAGGTGATCCGCATCGATCTGGAGGGCGTGACCGACAAGCGCACCCTGCTGGCGCGGCTGTCCGCGCAGCTGGACTTCCCGGCCGGCTTCGGCGGCAACTGGGATGCCCTGTCGGACAATCTTCGCGACCTGCAGTGGCTGCCGGCCAGCGGTTATGCGCTGTTCCTGGCGGATGTCGACGCGCTGCGCGCTGGCGCAGCCAAGGATTTCGACACCCTGCTCGACGTGCTGGACGAAGCCAGCCGGGATTGGGTCGGCCGCGACGTGCCGTTCTGGGTGTTCCTGTCACAGAGCGGGTAAAGGGGCGACGCCGACCAAGGCCGGCCGCCCGCAATGGTTCCGGCGAAGAGCCCCCTTGTTGTTCAAAGGGGGCGCGCCAACGGCGCGGGGATAAGGAAACATGCGTGGACAATGGGAGCCGCTAGCGGCTCCCATTGTCTTCCTGCAGTTCCTTCTTGAACGGGATATCCGGCGGCGGCCGGGCCACGGCCGGCTGGTCCTGCATGTTCGGGTCGGTCAGGCCGCAGCCGCCACCCGCCTGCAGAATGGAGATGACGCAGGAAATCCGGGTGCTGGTGCCGGGAAGCGGAATCTCCATCGCCTTGACGCCCTTGCGCACCCACTCGGCCAGCAGCGACTCCTGCGGCACCCAGTATTTGTCGAACGAGGTGGGCGTGTAGTCGTAGGGCGGTCGCTTCAGCCATGTCCCCGACTGGGCGATGCGTTCCTTGCTCCAGCCGTCGTTGTCCCCCCCGGGAGCGCCACGCTGCGCATTGCCGGGGCCGTCCTGCCCCGGTACACGCACGCTGCCGTCGGCGTTGAACAGGCCGTTGCCCCGGCCCGCGCTGCTCGCCTGCGCGGCGCCGCTGCGGGCGCCATCACGAGTGCGATCCGAGGCCCCCCAGTCGTCGCCCCGGGCCGGCGTAGCCCAGTTGCCCGGGGTCGGCGTCGGGCGGGCACCGGCCTGTGCCGGTGTCGTGGCGGCGGCTGATGGGCGCGCCGCGGGACTGCTCACCGCAGCCGCGCTGCCCTGGGCTGCGGGGGCGGAGGTTGCGGCACTGCCACCGGAAGGCGCAGGCGAAGCGACCGGTGCAGACGCCACCTCACGTTCGCGCACCTGCACGTCGCGGCCCGCGGGCGCCCGTACTGCAGGCTCACGGCCTGCGATCGGCGCCATCCGCACCTGCGGATCGACAACCGCCTGCACTTCGCGTTCGCGCACCTGCACATCCTGCTGCGGAACGCGGATCGGTACTTCCGCTGCGCGCACCGCCGGAGCCACGACGGGTGTCTCCACGATGGCCACCTCACGTTCCTGCACCTGCGGCTGGCGGATCTGCGGCACCCTCACCTGCACATCCGGTGTGCGCAGCGCTTGCGGTGTGGGCGGCGCCTCCAGCGGCTGCACGCTGCGCTCGCGTACGCTGGGCGTTGTGTCGCGCGGCACGATGCTCACTTCGGTGCGCGGCACGCTGACCGGCGGCACCACGAAATCGGTCGTGGCCTGCGCCACGTCGGTCGCCTGGACCGGCGAAGGCGGCGGCGTGGCCGGTGGGGCCGGCTCGGTCGGCATGGCTTGCGGAGGCGTACTGGCGGCAGCGGGGGCCGCAGCAGGGGATGGCTGCGGGCGCGCCGCGACCGGTCGCGGCTGCGGCGCAGTTGCCGATCCTGCCGCGTCTCCTGCAGCCGTGCGGCCGGCTGCAGCTGCTGCAGCCGATTCGGCGCCGGGCTGGTCGCCTCCGCCCTCCTGGCTGGCGCGGCCGACAAACTCGATCTGCACGCGCTCACCGTCGGATCCCTGCTCGGCGGGCACCGAGGTGCGGATCACCGCCACCCACAGCAGCAGCAGGAAGAACAGCAGGTGCAGCAATGCACTGGCGACGGCCGACGTCCAGCGCATCCAGCGCTGGTCACGCGGCGCCGGCTCCCAGTCCTGCCACAACAGGCGCCGCAGCGCCTGCCAGCGGGGCAGCGCCGGCAGCGTCCCGGGGCGTCCCGGCAGAGGCCTGGGCAGCAGCACCGCGATCACCTCGCGGGCATGGAACGGGCGTGGCAACGGGCTCAGCGAGCGCAGCCACAGCGCCCAGCCATAAGGCAGGCGCGTGTTCTTCTCCAG
The DNA here is from genome assembly GCF_056760435.1 of Stenotrophomonas sp. STEN008. Classification (NCBI taxonomy): domain Bacteria; kingdom Pseudomonadati; phylum Pseudomonadota; class Gammaproteobacteria; order Lysobacterales; family Lysobacteraceae; genus Stenotrophomonas; species Stenotrophomonas sp. STEN008. Next base: position 4,591 of record NZ_JBRRET010000007.1, read on the forward strand.
GATGATCGGTTGCTGCTGGCGCGCCAGCAGCAGGTCGATGAGTTGCTCGGCTCTGGGCAGAGGCACGCGTCGGCGATCAGGCGGCGTTGCCGCGCGGGATGTACGGTGCGTGGCCGCTGTCGTGGTCGGTCGCGTCGCGCACTGCGGTCACGCCGGGCACCCGGCCCATCAAGGTCTTTTCGATGCCCTGCTTGAGGGTCACATCGGCCATGCCACAGCCCTGGCAGCCACCACCGAAACGCAGCAGCACCACGCCCTCGGCCGAGACTTCCTGCACTGCGACCTTGCCGCCATGGGAGGCGAGCTGTGGATTGATTTCATTCTCCACCACCCAGTGCACGCGCTCGACCAGCGAAGCGGCCTCCCCGGGCGCTTCGCCCTTGATGCGCGGCGCCTTGATGGTCAACTGCTGGGCACCTGCCGCGCCGGCCACGATGTCAATCTCCGCGCCATCGAGCCAGCCGACGCTGCCGGCGTCGACATACAGGGTGAACCCGTCGCAGTCCACGGCCCACTCGTCGCCGTGCAGGTCCGAGGGTTCGGCGAATTCCAGCCGCGCATCGGCACGCGGAGTGCCGGGATCGACCGCGCTCAGGCGTACGCCCATGCCGGGCGCGCCCTCGCGTTCGATCAGCTTGCGGAAATGGGTCTGGGCAGTGTCGGAGATCTGGATCATCAGGCTATTCTAGCCAAGTAAGTGTCAACCGCTCATTCGGTTTATACACCGTCCGGCGCATTGTTCAGTCAACACGAGGTGGAGATTCCCATGGCCGACCTGATTCCACTGGCCCAGGCCCGTTGCGTGCCGCGCAAAGGCAGCGACCACAAGCTGGGCGAGGCCCGCCTGGCCGAGCTGCTGCCGCAGATTCCCGGCTGGGAACTGACCGAAGGCGGCCAGGCGCTGCTGCGCACCTTCCGCTTCAAGGACTACTACGCCACCATGGCCTTTGTGAATGCACTGGCCTGGATCGCCCACCACGAGGATCACCACCCGGACCTGGGCGTGCACTACGACCGCGCCGTGGTGCGCTATTCGACCCACGACGTCGGCGGCCTGAGCGAGAACGACTTCATCTGCGCGGCCAAGACATCGGCCCTCACGGAGCAACTGCCATGAATGTGCGAGTGCTGAGCCTGTCCCTGATCGCTGTGACCGGCCTCGCCGGCTGTGGCGCCTCCGAGCCGTCGCCGCCCGTGCCGCCGCCGACCGAGGTGGCTGCGGTGAAGACGCCGCCACCCCAGTACCCGCTCGAGCTGGCCTGTACCGGTACGGGCGGCACCAGCACCTTCAAGGTGACCATCGGCACCGACGGCAAGCCCAGCGAAGTGACCCTGCTGAGCGGCGCGGGCAACCCGCAGCTGGATGAGCTGGCCAGGAATGCCGTGCAGGGCTGGCAGTTCAAGGCCGCCACCCGCAATGGCCAGGCCGTGCCCGCCACCATCCAGGTGCCGGTCAGCTTCAACCCGCCGCAGCCGAAGCCGGACCAGTGTTTCGCGGTGGAAGAGCGCCTGCGCCGCGGCGGCTGACCGCACACCATGACGAGGCCAGCCGACGCCCGCCTCGCCCTTGCCGCCCCGGCAGTGCCCGGGGCGGTTGTCTGTTGACCAGGACCGCGTCGGTACATGCTGCAGATCCCCCCCGAAAACATCTGGATCGCGCTGGCGGTCACCCTCGCGGCCGGCCTGGCGACCGCCATCGGCAGCCTGCTGGTGCTGTTCTCGCGCCGCCCCAACCCGCGCCTGCTGGCGTTCGGCCTGGCCTTCGCCGGCGGCGCGATGGTCTACGTGTCGCTGTCGGAGATCCTCAACAAGTCCATCGCGTCGTTCGCCCTGGCCTATGGCGAGCGCACCGGCTTCACCTACGGCACGCTGGCGTTCCTGGCCGGTGTGATCGTGATCGTGCTGATCGATCACTTCATTCCCAATCCGCACGACAGCCTGGACAAGCAGGACCCTGCGTTCCGCGAGAACAGCCGTGAGTACCTGAAGCGGGTCGCGCTGCTGACCTCGGTGGCGATCACCGCACACAATTTCCCGGAAGGGCTGGCGACCTTCTTCGCTACGCTGGAAAGCCCGTCGGTGGGCATGCCGCTGGCCTTCGCCATCGCCATCCACAACATTCCCGAGGGCATCGCAATCGCGGTCCCGGTGTACTTCGCCACCCAGAACAAGCTCTATGCGTTCGGCGCCAGCCTGCTGTCGGGCCTGGCCGAGCCGGTGGGGGCCATGCTGGGCTACTGGCTGCTGTCCGGATCGCTGTCGCACGCCACGTTCGGCTGGGTGTTCGGCCTGATCGCCGGCGTGATGGTGTTCCTGGCCCTGGATGAACTGCTGCCGGCGGCCAAGCGCTACGCCAAGGGTCACGAAACGGTGTACGGCCTGGTTGCAGGCATGGGAACGCTGGCGGTCAGCCTGGTGCTGTTCAAGTGGTGAGCGGGTTGCGGCCAACGGGCTGAGCCCCCTCGCGGCTGGCGGCGTGTTTCTTTGGTTGCTTTCTTTGCACGAGCAAAGAAAGCGACAAGCCCCTCATCGCAGGGAAGCGACGGTGCCGACCCAGCGCCCGGCGCCGCCGAACCGCCGTCAGCGCAGGCGGTCCAGCGCCTCGACCAACTCATCCGCCAGCGGAGCGTTCAGCACGTAGGGGGTCTTGCCGTCGTCCAGCGCGAACTCCAGCGAGGCCGCGTGCAGGAACAACCGCTTCAGGCCGACCTGCTCACGAAGCCGCTTGTTCACCGCAGGATCGCCGTACTTGTCGTCACCGGCCACCGCATGCCCCAGATGCTGGGCGTGCACCCGGATCTGATGGGTCCGGCCGGTCTCGATGCGCACCTCGCAATAGGAATGGCCCCCACGCCGCTCCAGCACGCGGAAATGACTGATCGATTCCTTGCCGATCACATTGACCTGGACATGTCGCTCACCGCCCTGGCGCAGGCCCACGTGCAGCGGCGCGTCCACCGTCATCACCCCGTCGGGCATGCGTCCGGTCAGCAGGGTCAGGTAACGCTTGCGGATGCCGGCGCCATGGTCTTCACGCAGCAGCGCCTGCAGCTCGCTCAGCGCCGAGCGCTTCTTGGCCACCACCAGCAGGCCCGACGTATCGCGGTCGAGACGGTGCACCAGTTCCAGCGTCTGGCCCGGGCGCAGGGCGCGCAGGGTCTCGATGGCGCCGAAGCTGATCCCGCTGCCGCCATGACTGGCCACGCCCGAGGGTTTGTTCAGCGCCAGCAGCCGTGCGTCCTCGAAGACGATGGCCTGTTCCAGACGGCGCATGAACGACTCGGGAGGGCCAGCCTTGTCTCCCTCCTCGGTGAGACGAACCGGCGGCACCCGCACCTCGTCGCCCGCCTCCAGCTTGCGCTCGGCCTTGGCGCGGCCGCCATTGACCCGCACCTGACCGCTGCGCACCAGCTTGTAGACCAGGCTGCGCGGGGCCCCTTTCAGCTGGCCGAGCAGGAAATTATCCAGGCGCTGGCCGGCGCGGTCGGCGGGAACGGTGATCATGCGCACGGATGGCTTGTCGCCAGCTGGCTTGGTGGGGTCTTGGGCGGTCATCAGGCTGTTTATTCTGTTACACTCGGGGGGCGAGATAAGGGATTGATTTCGTTGGAAGTTACTCAGGGCCAGAAGCCCAGCTTCCGACGAATCCGGCACAGTGCGCGACCACCGCCCGCGGGGCGGCCATGTTAGCGGCTCACCGGCCTTCCCGGCCATCGCCGGATGCCTGACACGCAACCGTGCTGAACATGTCCCGCGTGGCGCTCCAGCCTGGCTGACAGCTGCCTGCGGCCCTGCAACACCCCAAAAACCATATGAGTGAAGCGCTCCCGCGGCCTGCCGTGGTGTCGTAGCGCTGGAAACCCAAGCCCCCCTCCCCGCGCTTGCGCGAATGGGGGGCGAGCCGTATCCAGAGGCGAAACCCCATGGCGTTCCGCGCGGTAGCCGCTTGCGAGGAACGCAACAATGAAGCGAATGCTGATCAACGCCACGCAGGCTGAAGAGCTGCGTGTTGCCATCGTGGATGGCCAGTCGTTGTATGACATCGACATCGAGCAGCCGTCGAAGGAACAGAAGAAGTCCAACATCTACAAGGGCCGGATCTTCCGCATCGAGCCCTCGCTGGAAGCCGCCTTCGTCGAATATGGCGGTGGCCGCCATGGCTTCCTGCCGCTGAAGGAAATCTCCCGCGACTACTTCCAGGCCGGTGTCGACCACAACAAGGCCGGCATCCGCGAGCTGCTCAAGGAAGGCCAGGAAGTGGTGGTCCAGGTCGACAAGGAAGAGCGTGGCAACAAGGGCGCCGCCCTGACCACGTTCATCTCCCTGGCCGGCCGCTACATGGTGCTGATGCCGAACTCGCCAAGTGCCGGCGGCGTCTCCCGCCGCATCGAGGGCGAAGACCGGGCTGCCCTGAAGGACGCACTGGACAAGCTGAACATTCCCGACGACATGGGCGTGATCATCCGTACCGCCGGCGTCGGCCGCGATGCGGAAGAGCTGCAGTGGGATCTGGACTACCTGCTCAGCGTCTGGCGGGCGATCGCCGAGGCGGCGCTGAGCAAGCCGGCCCCGTTCCTGATCTACCAGGAATCGCGCCTGATCGTGCGCGCCCTGCGTGACTACCTGCGCGCCGACATCGGCGAGATCCTGGTGGACACCGAGGAGATGTACGAGCACGCCAAGGAGTTCATGCAGCAGGTGATGCCGCAGACCCTGCGCAAGCTCAAGCATTACAAGGACGACATCCCGCTGTTCAACCGCTTCCAGATCGAATCGCAGATCGAAGGCGCCTACGAGCGCAACGTGCGCCTGCCGTCGGGCGGCTCGATCGTGGTCGACCAGACCGAAGCACTGACCGCCGTCGACGTGAACTCCTCGCGTGCGACCAAGGGCAGCGACATCGAGGACACCGCCTTCCAGACCAATCTGGAAGCGGCCGAGGAAGTGGCCCGCCAGCTGCGCCTGCGCGATCTGGGCGGCCTGGTGGTGATCGACTTCATCGACATGTCCTCCAACAAGCATCAGCGCGAGGTCGAGAACCGCCTGGCCAACGCGCTGAAGTACGACCGCGCACGCGTGCAGGTCGGCCGCATCTCGCGCTTCGGCCTGCTGGAAATGAGCCGCCAGCGCCTGCGCCCGAGCCTGGGCGAATCGAGCCAGATCGTCTGCCCGCGCTGTGATGGCCACGGCCGCATGCGCAGCGTCGAGTCGCTGTCGCTGTCGATCATCCGCGTGGCCGAAGAGCACGCGATGAAGGAGAACACCGGGCAGGTGCTGGTGCAGGCGCCGGTGGAGATCGCCAATTACCTGCTGAACGAGAAGCGCAGCGCGCTGCGCGAAATCGAACAGCGCCATGAAGCGCCGATCGTGATCGTCGCCGACGAGCAGCTGCATACCCCGCACTACACGGTCACCCGCCTGCGTGAGAACGAACTGGGCGAGGAAAGCAGCCGTCCGAGCTACCAGCGTGGCACTCCGCGCAAGCTGCCTGTGCACGCCCTCACCAAGGGCCAGCTGAACATCCCGCCGCCGGTGGTGACCCAGGTCAAGCACACCTCCCCCGCCCCGGTGCGTGAGGAAGTGGAGCCGGCTGCAGCGGCACCCGCGCCGGTGGTGGCTGCGCCCGCCGCCCCGTCGACCGGCGGTGGCGTGATCGGTTGGATCAAGCGCGTGTTCGGTGGTGAGCCGGCACCCGCCCCGGCGCCGCCGGCCGCCCGCCAGCCGCAGCAGGACGGTGGCCGCAGGGAGCGCAACAAGGATCGCAACAAGGACCGCAAGGACCGTCGCGACGACAATCGCGGCAACGGCAATGCGCAGCAGCAGAAGGAGGGCGGCAACCGCAAGGATCGCGGCGAACAGCGCAAGGACGGTCGTCAGGGCGGCAATGGCAACCCGAACGGCAACGGCCAGCCGCAGGGCAAGCAGAAGGACGGCCAGCAGCCGCAGCAGCAGAACAAGCCGCGCAACGAGCAGCAGGGCCAGAACCCGCAGCAGCAGCCGAAGCTCAAGCAGCCGAAGCAGCCGCGTCCGCAGCAGGACGGCGACAAGCCGGCCGAGAAGCCGCAGCGTGGTGCCGCAGAAGCCCAGACCGACACGGCGACGGCGTCCGCTGCGGTGGCGGCCAGTGCCATCACCGCTGCTGCGGTGACCGCGCGGGAGGCTACGGCGCCGGTCGCGGCGGTGGTCGCACAGCCGCCGGTCGAAACCGCGGCGCCGGCCGAAGTCGCGCCTGTCACCGCCGTTGAAGGTGACGCCACTGCCGTGACGGGCGAAGAGGCACCTGCCGACACCACGGGCGAGCAGGCCGGCGAAGGCGCGACCCGCCGTCGTCGCGGTCGTCGTGGTGGCCGCCGCCGCCGCCGTGGTGGCGCCGAGAATGCGGCCGGCACCGATCCGCTGGGCGAAGACCAGGATGACGGTGACGAAGGCGATGACGCCGACAGCACCGACAGCGCCGAGCCGCGTGTCGACCACGCTGCCGGGTCAGCACCGGTTGCAGCCACGCAGCCCGCCCGCTCGCAGCCGGAGTTCGACTTCGATGATGACGTCGAGCCGTCCATCGTCGAAGGCGAGAAGCCGGCCCGCGTTGCGGCCGCTGTCGCCGCCGCACCGGCCGCCGTGGTCAGCAGCGCCGTGGTTGAAGCCGCCGCGCCGGTGACCGCCGCGCCTCCGGCACCGGTCGAGACCGCTGCCAAGGCAGAACCGGCGCCCTCGCCGGTGCAGACCAGCATGCTCGACGCCATCGACGCCGCGACACCCGCACAGCCCGTGGCGGCGGCAACCCCGTCGGCGGACGCCGCACCGGTGATCGAAGCAACGCCGGTAGTGGCCGAAGCGGCCCCTGTGGTGGACGTGAAGCCGGTCGTGGTCGAGCCTGCACCCGTCGTGGAATCGAAGCCGGCGGCTGTTGAGGCAGCGCCCGTGCCTGAGACCGCACCGGTGGCTGTTGAGGCGGCCCCGGTGGTTCAAGTGAAGCCGGTCGTCGAACCTGTTGTGGTTGCCGAAGCCCCGGTCGCACCGGTGGCCGTGGAAGCCCCGTCGGTGGAGGCCCCTGCACCGGTCGCCGATGCCGTCGTGACGCCGACCCTCGACCCGGTCGCGGATGGCCATGCCGATGCTGCCGCCCAGGCGGCCGAAGCCAAGGCTGACGAAGAGGACGACGAGGCCGCCAAGCGCACGCCGCCGGCCAACTGACCGCTCGTTGATCGGGTGACAGCAGAACGGCGGGGATCGATGATCCCCGCCGTTTCTGTTTGTGCATCGGGCTGTATCGTGCCGACCGGGGATAGGCCGCTGGGTCGTTGTTCAGGGTTTCGGCGCGAACTGCAATCGCGTCCAGACGCCGTAATGATCCGAAGCCCAGCGCCCGCTGTCATCCGGCTGGTCGAACAGAAGCCTGGCCTCCCGTGCAACCAGCTGATCCTGCTGGAAGAAGATGTGATCGATCCGCGAGGGCGCCTGGTAGTAATGCCGGTTGAGGGTGCTGACAGCCGCCAGGTCGGTGTTCACATGCACGCTGCCATAGCTGTCGCCATAGTGGCTGCGCAGCTCGCTCAGGTCACCCGCATCGACCAGTGCGTTGAAGTCGCCTGCGATCACCACCGGCGCGCCATCCGACGTTGCGGCGATGAAGCGCAGCAGATCTTCCACCTGCGTCCGCCGGATGCGCTTGCCGCTTTCATCGCTGCGCTCATTGAGATGGGTTGCATAGAGGTTGACTGGCCGGCCCTCCACCTCGATGCGCAGGTGCGCCACGGTGCGGTAGTCGTCCAGCGGCAGCAGCAGGTGCTCGCCCTGGGCGAGGATCGGCTGTCGCGTCAACAGTGCGTTGCCGTAGCGCTTGGGCGCGCCGACCGGATCGGTGGACACGAACACGTATCGGTAGCCCAGCTGGCTGGCGAGCCATTGCGCCTGGTTGCGCACGTTGCGCCGCTGGATCACTTCCTGCAGCGCGATCGCATCAGGTTGCAGGCGCTTGAGTTCTGCCAGGATGGTACGACGCCGGCTGGGCCAGTCCTCGCGGTCGTGGTGCAGGTTGAAGGTGACCATGCCCATGCCAGGCGAGCGGGCGGCTGCGTCCCCATCGTCCGCCCGTGGCACGTCCGCCACCGCCGCGGCAGGCAGCGCCAGCGCGATCGCCATGCTTAGTGCGCACGCTGCCGCGCGCGCACGCCATGCCTTCCTACCCATGCTTACTGTCCCTTGCGCTCGGAGCGACGCACCGCCGCCGGCACTTCGATCTCGACGCGGGCCGGCAGTTCGTGCACATGCAGTTCGCGGTCGATCCATTCACCCGGCGCGCCATTGATGGTGGCGTCACCCGGTTCGCCCGCATAGGGCCACGGAAGCACGACGCCTCCAGCCGGTGGCACCAGGCCGGGCTGCACCTCCAGCACCAGCAGCTTGTCACTGCGCCGCAGCCGATAGTTCAACTGCCCCTGCGGCGTACGCAGGCCCTGCACCGCGATGCCCTCACCCTGCAGCCAGGCCGTTGGAACGCCGCCGGCCAGCACCAGTGACTCATCCATGTCGCGGCTGTAGGCGAACATGTCCAGCGCCGAGCGCACGAAATCCGACGCGACCCATGCATGCGGCAGGTCGCCGACGAAGAACGGCTTGCGCGGTGTCCGCGAGACCACTTCCGCCCATTGGTTCCATGCCTGCGGGGCACGGTCCTTGAAGAAGAACTCGGTCGCCTGCCAGGCGCGGTCGCGCCAGCCCAGGCGCACGAAGGCGGCGACGTTGCGCCACTCATACGGCGTGTAGTCTTTCCATTCGCGCTTGCCATCGCGACGCGCGACGAATTCCTTCCAGTAACGCTCGAAGGTTGCTTCCAGGGCCTGCTGCGGCAGCCGGCCCTGCTCGCCCCCGGGCGCCAGTGCGATGGTCGTCGATGTCGCGTCGAAATCGCCCAGCTCGGCCGAGCCCGGCAGGTAATCGATGCTGTGCTGCTGCATGGCCGACAGCAGCGATGCCTGCAGGTCGTCGCGGAACTGATCGCGTGACTCGGCGATCTGCATCGCCTCCACCTTGCCCAGCTGGGTTGCCAGCAGCGCAGCGTCCTTGTAGCCACGCAGCGCCCAGAAGTTGTCCCAGTACGAATGCATCGGCTTGGCCGAGTAACCTTCGTGGCTGATCGAGGCCGGCATCATCCCGTAGAAGGCCGGGTTGCGTGCACGGTTCTCCTCGGTGCGCTCGCTGGCACGCAGCTGCTCCATGTACTGATAGGCCCCCTGCACATGCGGCCACATCAGTTCCATGAACGTGCTGTCGCCGGTGTAGCGGCCATACTCGGCGATGTTGTAGATCAACTCACCATGGCTGTCGTTCTCCGGCACCGGGTCGCTGCCACGTGCGTCGACGCAGCACGGCACCTTGCCATTCTCGAACTGGAACGGCGCATACCAGTTGAGGTAGTCACGCACCGCGTCGCTGCGGCCCATGCGCAGCAACCCTTCGGAGATCATCGCGCCGTCGCGGATCCAGCTGCGCGCATACGAGCGCGTGCCCGGCTGCAGGCTTGGCCCGACGCGCGAGATCAGCATGTGCGCTACCGCGGTGCGCAGCGTGTCGACCATCGGCTGGCCCGCCTTCGGAACCTGCAGCGACACCACGCCGAGCTTGGCACGCCACATGTCGGCAACCTGCTGCTGCGCCTTTGCCACGTCCACGGCCTGCGGCGCCCAGCCACCGGTCTGCGGCAGTACCACCGCCACTTCGCGGCTTTGCCCGGGTTCCAGGGTGATCGTGTACAGCAGCGCGCCCGACGCCATGCCGGTGCTGTCCTTCACCGTGGTCGTCGCCGGCAGCTTGCCCGAGGCGAGGTGCATGGCATCGAGCTTGCCATCGAAAGAGGTGGCAAAACGCGCATCAGGTACCTGCAGCGGGTAGATGCGTGGCTCGCCATTGATGCGGACCAGCTGCTCGCCGACGTCGAGGCTGTCGATGCGGCTGAAGCCGCCGGTGGTGTTGAGGAACTGGGTTGGCGGATTGACCTGCCAGGGGCGGATGGCCAACGCCAGCGTGTACTCGTGGGCCACCTTGTCCGGATTGCTCAGGCGGTAGCGACCGATCAGCTGCGCACGCTCGGGCGTGCCCTGCACGAATCCGGTGACCGCCAGCCCCACCTTCTCATGCACCCAGTCGACATTGGCGATGGGCAGGTAGCGATCCTGCAGCGACTGGGTGATGGCCACATCGCTCCAGGCGATCAGCTTGCCATCCAGGCGGACGAACGGCTCGATGCTGAAGCTGGCCTTGGCAGGCTCCAGCGCACCGTCTTCGCTGATCAGCGCCTGTTGCTGGCCGCCATCCAGACCCAGCAGGGTCCAGTACGGCTGTTCGCCCACGAACGCGCGCGGTACCGCACCGCGTGGGAGGTCAGCGGCAACCGACGACAGGAATGCATTGGGCGTGGCTGCGAAGTCCAGCGGTTTGAGCGTGATGTCACGAATGCCATAGCGCCAGTTCGGACCTCCCTGCAGGTCGAAGCGCACATAGCGCGCATCGGTTTCCGGCAGCGCCAGCCAGTCACGGCCACCGCCGCCGGCGGTCACCTCGCGTACCGTGCGCCAGTCGCGTCCGTCCACGGACGTGCGCACGGTGTAGTGGGTCGCCTGCAGGTCCGGCAGCCAGTCGATCACCGCGCCGCCGATCTCGCGGCTCTTGTGCAGGTCCAGGCTGATGGTCTGCTGCTTCACCCCACCGCTGATCCAGAAGGTATCGCTCTTGCCGTCCACCATCCGGTCCTGCAGCGCCGTGGCGGTGTCGGCAATCACCTCCGGCCGCAGCGGCGATTCGTCCCGTGCGGGCAGGCCCTGCAGGGTCAGTCTGTCGAAGCACACCGTGCCGCGTCCGCCGACCTTGCTGTAGATCGTGAACTCGACCGCGGCGCTGCGCGCCATTTCCTTCTCCGGCGACGGCCCCCACGCCTTGTCGATCTGCCGACGCCGGTACTCGACCGGCGTCCACGACCTGGGAAAACTGTAACCGGGGCGGTTGACCCACCACACGTTGTCACCGCTGGCGTCGATCAGCTTGAACTGCAGATCATTGGCCGGTGAATCACCGCGCAGCTGGAAGCCGAAGCGGTAGTTGACCGGATACTCAACCGCCAGCGCGCGACGGATGCCGACGTAGCCCGACACGTTGTGGAAGTCGTAATCCAGGCACAGCGCGCGGCCGCCACCCGCGCCGCTGACCGGGCGCAGCGAGCCGCTGACCTGGTCGGACAGCACCAGCTTCCAGGCACTGACATCGTCGAAGTCGTCCAGCACCTTCGGCGCCGGCAGCGCCGGAGGGGCGGCGATCGCCAGGGAGGTCCACAACAGGCCCAGTCCAACGGCGATCGCACCCTTCATCCCTTCACGCTCCCCAGCAACAATCCTTGGATGTAGTACCGCTGCAGCACCAGGAACAGTGCCAGCACCGGAACCACGGTAACCACCGCGCCGGCCATCATCATTTCCACGTCCATGATGTGTTCGCGCGAGAGGGTGGCCAGGGCCACCGGCAAAGTGTAGTGCTCCTGATCGGTCAACACGATCAGCGGCCACATGAAATCGTTCCATGCGCCCATGAAGGTGAAGATCGCCAGGGTCACCAGCACCGGCTTGAGCATCGGCAGCACGATCTGGAAGAAGATGCGCAGCTCCCCTGCCCCGTCGATGCGCGCGGCCTCCAGCAGTTCGTCCGGGATCGACCGCGCGTACTGCCGCACCAGGAAGATGCCGAACACGCTCGCCAGCGCCGGCACGATCACGCCACCGAAGCTGTTGACCAGCCCCAGCTGCTTCATCAGCAGGAACAGCGGCAGCATCGCCACCTGGGCGGGAATGACCAGCGCCGCCATCAACACCTGGAACAGGCGCTCACGGCCAACGAAATTCAGCTTGGCGAACGCATAGCCGGCCATCGTATTGAGCAGCAGCGAGCCCAGCGTGATCGCCAGCGACACCAGCAGGCTGTTGGCGAAATTGCCGCCCATGCCGGTACGCGCGAACAGCTCGTGGTAGTTGTGGGTGGTCACCTGCGAGGGCAACAGCGGAGGCGGGAAATGGCTGGCCTCGCCCTGCGGCATGAACGAGACCGAGACCATCCACAGCAGCGGCGCCAGGCTGACCAGGGCCAGCACCAGCAACGCGCCGTTGATCCACCACGGATGCCAGCGCGACTGGCCGATTTCACGACTCATACCAACTGCCTCCTGCGGCCAAAGCGCAGCATCACGGTGGTCACCGCCAGGATGATCAGGAACAGCAGGAATGCCACCGCGGAGGCGCGTCCCAGGTTCCACCACTTGAAGCCTTCCTCGAACATGAAATACAGCACGCTGACCGTGCTCTGCAGCGGGTCGCCACGCGTCATCACGTAAGGCTCGGCGAACAGCTGGAAGTAGCCGGAGACGGTGATCACTCCGACCACGAGCAGCACCGGGCCGAGCATGGGCAGGGTGATGTGCAGGAACTGCTTCCAGCGCGAGGCACCGTCGATCCGCGCCGCTTCGTACAGATCATGCGGGATCGCCTGCAGGCCGGCCAGGAAGATCACCATGTTGTAGCCGAAGTTCTTCCACACCGCGAACAGCATGATGGTGGGCATCGCCCAGTTCGGATCGCCCAGCCAGTCGATCGGGCTGATGCCCAGATGGCCCAGGCCGTAGTTGACCAGGCCATAGCTGGTATGGAACAGGTAGCGCCAGATCACCGCCACCGCCACCAGCGTGGTCACCACCGGCGCGAACAGCGCGGTGCGGAACAGCGCCTTGAAACGCGCGGCAGGCGCGTTCAGCAGCATCGCCGCGCCCAGTGACACACCGATCGACAGCGGCACACCGATCAGCACGAAGTAGCTGGTGTTCCACAGCGACTTCCAGAACATCGGCGTCTGCAGCAGGTCGATGTAGTTGCCGAGGCCGACGAAACGCAGGTTGCTGCTGTCGGCCAATGCGTACAGGTCGAAGTCGGTGACGCTGAGCGCCAGCGCCGAGGCGACCGGCAGGCCGAAGAACACCCCCAGCACGATCAGCGATGGGCCTGCGAAGATCCATCCGGCCAGCGAAGTTCGTTTCATTGCGCGCTCCCGTCGGCCAGGGTGCTGCTTGAGCGCGTCGGCGAAGGCGCGCGCTCCTGCAGGCGTTGTTGTTCATGCATCCAGCGACGCTTGGCCAGCACCTTGTCCACGCGCTGGTCCAGCTCGGCCACGGCGTCGTCCTGAGGCATCCCGCCGCGCACCACCTTTTCGGTGACGATGCGCATTTCCTGCACGATGCGCTCCCACTCAAGCACCTTGGGCGTCGGCCTGACCCGCTCCAGCTGGTCGCGGAACGCCGCCGCCAGCGGATCACCGGCCAGGGACGGTGCATCCCAGGCACTGCGACGCGGCGGCAGATCACCGATGATCGAATGGAAACGGGCCTGGATTTCCGGGCGCGACAGGAACTCGATCAGCTTCCAGGAGGCTTCCTTCTGCTGCGATTTGCGGAAGATCACCAGGCTGGTACCGCCGGCGATGCCCGCACCGGGGCCATCCGGGCCCGGCAACGCAGCGGTGCCCCACTGCCCTTCCAGCGCCTTCGGCTGCAGCTTCTTGAACTCGCGGATGTTCCAGGGGCCGGAGATGTAGAACACGTTGAAACCGCGGAAGAATTCATCCCAGACATTGGAGATCTGCGTCTCGGACATCTTCGGCGCCCAGCCCTGCTCGAACATGTTGGCGTAGAAGGCCAGCGTGCGGCGGAAGCCCGGGCTGGAGAAGTTGCCACGGGTATCGTCGTCGCGCAGCAGCGGATCGGGTTGCTGCAACGCCAGCGACAGCTGCTGCTCGAACTCGTTGATCGGCATCAGCACGGCATAGCGGTTCGGGCCCTGCATGCGCTTGATCGCCGCCATCTGTTCGTTCCACTCCTGCCAGGTCCGCGGCGGGTGGTCATAACCGGCCTTGGCCAGCAGATCCTTGCGGTAATAGATCAGGCGGGTATCGACGTACCACGGCACGCCCACCAGCTCGCCATGGATCACGTTGGTATCCCAGATGCCCTGGAAGTAATCCTTCGGGTCGACCACCGCCGAGCGCTGCACGAACGGTTGCAGCGGCGTCAGCGCATCGAGCTCGGCGAATTCGGGAACCCAGGTGTTGCCCAGCTGGCAGACATCGGGCAGGCCATCGGCGGCGAACGCGGTGAGCAGCTTCTCGTGCGCCGCGGTCCATGGGATGTTCTGCACATCCACCTTGATGCCGGGATTCTCGGCCTCGAATTCGTGGATCAGCTCGCTGACCACTTCCGCTTCGCGCCCCATCGCCCAGAAGCGCACGGTGGTGGTGCCCGGTTCGGTACGGGCGCAGCCCGCCACGACCAGCGCGGCCAGGGCCGGCAGCGCCCAGCGGCGCATGCGATGGAGCCAGTTCTGCACAGCGTTACTTTCCCTGGCCTGTGGTGCGGTTGGCATTGTTCTTCTGTTCCTGTGCGGCGGCCGCGCGTGACTCGGCGATGCCGACCGCGCGCGCCGATGCAGCCTTCTCGTCCTTCTGCAGTTCCAGCGGCTGGAACGAGCCCTCGGGGGCCAGCCAGCCGCCGCTGAATCCGGCGCGCTCCAGCCCCTTGCGGATGTAGGGGTTCTTCTTCATGACTTCCCACACGAAGTCGTTGCGGTAGTTGGCGATCATGGTCAGGATCGGGCCCTGGTCGATGGCGATGTAGTCGCTGGCGACCCAGCCACGGTCCGGCACCAGGCGCCCGGTCTTGATCGGAATGTCGTAGCTGAAGCTGGGATTGAACGAATCCAGGAAGCCGTAGCTGGAATAGATGTAATCGCCGAAGCGCTTGTGCATCTCCAGCGTGGCCGGAATGACCTGCTCCGGGGCGAACACGATCGAGGCCACCGCCGCGGTCGGCGCGATGGTGCCGTCGTCGAAGTTCTCGCGCAGGCCGGCGCCGCGCGAGGAGTAGTGGCGGAACTGGCGCTGCTCGCCGCGATATTCCTGGGTGGTGTTCTGCGGACCATCGCTGGCGGTCAGTCCCCACACGTTCTCACCGTACTCCTTCCACTGCATCGGGTTGGCGATGGCGTACTCGCGCTGGGCCAACGCGGCCGAGCGGCTGTTGAGGAAGTAGGTGCTGCCGCGCTCGCGCATGTAGGCATCCTGGATATCGCGGAAATCGATCCAGACATGGCTGTACTGGTGGCCGAACAGTGGCCCGAAGGACAGGTATTCCTGGCCCTGGTAGACGCCCCAGTCGTTGTCGTAGGTCCGGGTCCACACCGTCCATGCGTCGGGGCTGACCGGATGCGTGGGCGAGCCGAGGGCAAGGATGTACACCATCATCGCCTCGTTGTAGCCCATCCAGTCGTGGTCGATGAAGCCGCTTTCGGGGAACCAGCCCATCGAGATCAGCGGCGCGCGCTGCTGCAGCCACGGCCAGTCGATCTTCCTGTACAGGGTATCGGCAATCTGCCGGATTTCCTTCTCGCGCGGATCATCGCCGTCGTAATAGGACTGCGCGAACAGCACGCCCATCATCAGCAGCGCGGTATCCACCGACGACAGTTCGACCCAGCTGTCGTAACGGCGGCCTTCCTGCATGTCCAGGAAGTGATAGTAGAAGCCCTTGTAGCCGGCCTTGCCGGTGCGCTGCGGGCCCATCGGCACGTCACGGAAGAATTTCAGCGTCGTCAGCGTGCGGTCGATCGCCTGGTTGCGGCTGACCCAGCCATTCTCGATGCCGATCGGATAGGCGGTGAGCGCGAAGCCGACCGAGGCGATGCTGGCGAACGGGCGTGACGGATAGCGGTCCGGTGTCAGGCCGTTCACTTCATTGGTGGTGTCCCAGAAGAACTGGAAGGTGCGGCGTTCAATGTCATCGAACAGCGGCGGCAGTTCCGGCTTCATCGGCCGCGGCGGTGCATCGGCCTCGATCAGGATCACCGGCGGCCGGGGTTTGGCGGGCTCCTGCTGGGCCGGCTTGCAGGCGGCGATGGCCAGGGTCATCGCTGCGGCGGACAACAGGTGGCGTGCCTGCATGGCGCGGTTCCTCCGGTGGACTGATCGATGGGAAAGCATAACGTCCAATGATCTGAAATCGTTTACAAACCACACATTTAAAAAAGCCACGGGAACGTGGCCTGACAGCGCGATCATCGCAGTTGCCGATGCCGCCGGCGAACCGGCGGCATCGACTCCTGCAGCAGGCGTACCCGCTTAGAAGCGGAAGCCCACTTCCGCCTTGATCTGGCGGGGCGTACCGATGATGTCACCGGTCTCGTTGTAGCTGGCCTGCAGCTTGCCGTTGGTCTTGACGTAGTTGTAGGTGGAGAAGTTGTCGAAATCGAACACGTTGATGATGTCCAGGCGAGCGTACAGCTCGGTATCACCCGGCATCTTGAACGTCTTCGTCGCCTGCAGGTCGACCGAGCGGTAGCCGAAGATCTTGCCACCCACCAGGAACTTGCCGTTGGCGTTGGGCACGGCCGCCTGCGGGGTCGGCAGGGTGTAGCCGCTGGCCTGCGGCACGGGGTACCAGTCGTTGACGGCCGTCGGCGTTGCCAGGGTGATCTTGCCGCCGAAGGTGATGCCCCAGAAGCCCGCGTACGAACCGGTCACCACCAGGCGGTGACGGGGAGCGCCGTTGGAACGGATGGTCGGGTAATCGCCGATCAGGCCACGGTCGAAGGCGTACTTCTCGTTGATGTCGCGGTTGTGGCGTGCGGTGGTCCAGGTGTAGGCGATCGAGGTGCCCCAGCCGCTTTCCTTGGTGAACGGCTTCTGCGCCGACAGCAGCACCTGCGTGGCACGGGTCTTGATGCCCTGCTGGCCGATGATCAGGCTGCCGAAGCCCGGCACGTTGCAGCTCCAGGCCTGGCTCAGGCCCGGCTCGGTACCGCCGCACAGGCGCGGATCATCGAAGAACTGGCCGGTCGGGTAACGGTTGCCCAGGGTGAAGGCGAAGCCGTCGTAGCTCAGGGTGCGGGCGATGGTGGCATCGGTCAGCCAGTCACCGATCTGGTTGCTCATGCCCAGGCTGAACTGATCCGAGTACGGCGCCTTCAGCTTGTTGTTCAGCAGGTCGACCTCCAGGCCGGCGTTGCTGGTCGAACCCACCAGCGCCTGCAGGTTGCCGATGCCGTTGAGCAGGTTCGGATTCCAGTCGTAGCAGGCGGCCTGACCGTTGATGCAGGTCCCGGTGGCCGGGTTGCGGAAGTAGATGGTCGGCTGCGGCAGGGCCAGCTTGGTGGTCTCCAGCTGCAGGTTGTCGAACAGGTCGCGGTCGTAGGAACGGCCGGCACCACCGTGGATCACATGCTGCTCGTCGGCGTTGATGTCATACGAGAAGCCCAGGCGCGGCTGCCAGGCATCCTTGAATGCCTTGCGGTTGTGACCGTTGCTGATGTAGTCGCTGATGTCCAGGCCGCCCAGCGCCAGCGAATCGGCGTAGGTCTGACCGGCGGGTGCGCGCGGATCCTGCGAATAGATGGCATCGACCACCTGCTGCGGGGTCACGAAGTCCAGGTAGGACGGGGTCTTCTCGTAGTCCCAGCGCAGGCCGATGTTCAGCTGCAGGTGGTCATTGACCTGCCAGTCGTCCTGGATGAACACGCCGTACTGCTTGGACTTGGAGCGTACTTCGCCGGACACGCCCGACACGCCGGTCACCGGCTTGACGAACTGCGCCTTGTACGGAATGGAATCCGGGAAGTCCGGATCACCCAGGGTGTAGGTGAAGGTCGGGTTGATCTGCGCCGCATCGGAAGCGTACAGGTCGATCTGCTTGTACTTCACGCCCATCTTGATGGTGTGGTCGCCAGCCCACTGGATGCCATCCAGGGTCAGGTTGTCTTCGATCGACCAGCCCTTCTGGCCCTTCACCTGCGAGTCCAGTGCCGAGGCGCCACCGATCTTCACGATCGTGCGGTCTTCAGGACCGTCCGGCGCGGTGTAGGTGATGCCGTTGGCCAGGGTCAGCGGGGTCGGGTTGTTGAACGAATCTTCGTGGGTGACCATCAATTCGTTGTAGTAGCGCTCGCCGCTGTGGTTCCAGCGCAGCGCGTAACGACGGTCGGTATTGACCACTTCACGGCCGGCTTCCGGCGAGGTCTGGCCACTGAACTGCGACTGCGTTTCGTCGCGGTCCTGGAAGGTCAGCTCGATGCGATCGTTGTCGGTCGGCTCGAAGTCGATCTTGCCGAAGATCAGGTCCTGCTGGAACGGCTGGCTGGCCGGGCCGAGACCGGCGGCGCCGGCGGGCGGCAGCAGACCGGCGGCACCGGTGACCGCACCGTCCGGTGCGATGGTGACCGGCAGGTCGAAGCGCTTGGCTTCGTAGGTCACGAAGAAGTGGGCCTTGTCCTGGATGATCGGGCCGCCCAGCGCGAAGCCGTATTCCTTCTCGGCCGACACCTGCTTGTCCTTGCCGCCCTGGCGTTCGGCCGGGGTCTTGGCACGCATGTCCTCGTCGGTGTAGCGATAGAACGCCTCACCCTTGAATTCGTTGGTGCCGGACTTGGTCGCGGCGGTCACCGCAGCGCTCGAGACCTGGCCGTACTCGGCCTTGTAGTTGCCGCTGATGACCTTGTATTCGCCAATGGCCAGCTGCGGGAAGGGGTTGCCGGCGCTGCCGGACTGGCCGGCCACACCGCCGCCCTTGACGTAGCTCTTCTGGCCCACGCCATCGATGTACACGTTGGTGCCATCGGCATTGGTGGCGCCGCCGCGCAGCGAGGTGTTGCCCTTCGCATCACGGGTGAAGATCAGGCCCGGCACCGCATCGGCGAACTCCAGGAAGTTGCGCGACACCTGCGGAGTGGTCTGGATCTGCTGCAGGCTGACGGTCTTGCCGACTTCGGACGTGCGCACTTCCTGCAGCAGGGTCGGCGCGACGACGTTGACGGTGTCCAGGTTGGTGGCCGCGGTTGAACCCGGGGTACTGCTGGCAGCGCCAGCGAAGTTCAGGGTGGCGGTGGAGGCCACGGTCACGGTGACCTTCTGGGTCTGGCCGTTGGCCACCACGTCGTAGGTGCCCGGGTCCAGGCCCATCAGCGAGTAGCTGCCGTCGGCGCGGACGGTGCCGCGGCGCACGGTGCCGGTCGCAACGTTGGTGGCGGTGACCTCCGAACCGGCCTGTGCGCCGGCAACCTGGCCGCGCAGGCTGGCGTTGGCCGACTGCGCCAGGGCGTTCGGGGCGGCGGCCAGCATCAGGCAGCTGACCAGTGCGGTGCTCAGCAGCCGGCGCGCCGGCGTGCGGATAGTGGAATGCATCATCAACTCAATCTCCGGGTGGTGGCGACCGCGTGTGCGGTCCCCTGCGATCAATCAAAAAAGAAGGAACGCCTCCGGCTTCAACGGCCGGATGGCGGAGTGGTGGAATCGCGAACAACGAGACGGGGTACCAGGGTCTGCTTGTCCCCGGCCCCTTCCGTGGAGGTGCCGTCCATCAACTGCATCAGGCGCGTCATCGCCCGATCGCCGAGCTCGGCGATGCTGACCTGCATGGTGGTCAGCGACGGGTGAACGAAACGTGCCAGCGGAATGTCATCAAAACCCGCCAGGGCGACATCGGACGGAACATGGACGCCTGCCTGCGCGAAGGCGTACAGGCAGCCAAGTGCCATCATGTCGTTGGCGGCGAACACGGCATCGGGCAGCGTGCCGGCTGCCAACAACTCCTGACCGGCGCGATGGCCGGAAGCTTCGTCGAAATCACCGGGCAGCTCGATGCCTTCGGCGCTGCCGCCGGCAGCCGCCAGCGCGTCACGGAAGCCGCGCAGGCGCTCGCGCGCGTCGAAGTTGAGGTCCGGGCCAGAAATGAACGCGATGCGCCGGTGACCGGCATCGAGCAGATGACGGGTCATCGCCATTGCGCCCGCGTGGTCGTCGATGCTCAACACCGGATGATCCTGCCCAGGCAGGTAGGTGTTGATCAGTACGGTGGGCAGCGACTGCGGCAAGTTGTCGGTCAGGAAGCCGGGGCTCTCCGCATAGGGCGAGAGCACCAGCAGGCCATCGACACGCCCGCGCATGGCGCGCAGGGCAGCACCCTGCTGCTCCTGGTCGCCGTGGTAGCTGGACACCAGCAGATGCTGGCGGCGACTGCGGGCAACGCCGTCGATGCCGCGCATCAGCTCGGAGAAGAACTCGCCGTACAGGTCCGGCAGCACCACGCCGACCGTGTTGGTACGGCGGCTGCTCAGGCTGCGGGCGGCGGCGTGCGGGGTGTAACGCAGCCGTGCGGCCACCTCCAGCACAAGCTGGCGGACCGGTTCGGCGACATTTTCATGCCCGTTGAGCGCGCGGGAAACCGTGGCCACGGAGACCCGGGCTTCACGTGCGACATCCTTGATTGTAATGGCTGCCTTGTTCACGAAGCCGCCCTCCACGGCTTGGACCTACCAGCATTGGCGCGGAATGTAAGCGTTTCCATCTGGGCTTGTAAACTGTCCGTTAGACGAATGTCCTGAAATGGACATGGAAATCTGTCCCTGACGGTCCACGCACGGACCGGCAATGACAGTGCGGGACAAGGGCTCAGCCCTGTTCTGACGGTGCCAGCGCGCGGATGGACAGCGCGTGGATGTCGGTCTCCATCATCGCGCCCAACGCCGCGTATACCGCGCGGTGGCGGGCCAGCGGGCCGAGGCCGGTAAAGCGCTCGCTGACCACATGCACGTTGAAATGGCCACGGCCATCGCGCGCGCCAGCGTGGCCGGCATGACGATGACTGTCGTCCTCGATCTCGAGCACGCTCGGGGCCAGCGCCTGCTGCAGCGCATCACGGATTCGCTCGATCCGGTCCGCGTTCACGGCAGCACCTGGCGGAAGGGCCGCACCTGCAGCCTTACGTAGACACCTGCGGCCACATAGGGGTCCGCATTGGCCCAGGCCTGCGCCTCCGGCAGCGACCCGAAGCGGGCGATCACCACCGAACCACTGAACCCCGCCGGGCCTGGATCTTCGCTGTCGATCGCCGGACAAGGGCCGGCCAGCAGCAGTCTCCCTTCATCACGCAGCGCGTGCAGCCGCGCCAGGTGTTCCGGCCGGGCCTGCAGCCGTTGCGTCAGCACGTCCTGGCCGTCATAGCCTTCAATCACATACCACACCGGCATTTCCTCGCTCGCGTTGTCGGGTCCGCCGATTCTAGCCAAAGCCCCCTCGCCCTGGCCGCAGCTGGACACTGGCGCGGCAAAGGCTTACCCTAGAGTCCATTGCACGTGGCTGGATGCAGCAACCCGTCGGTTTTTGCGGCCAACGCAGCCCCCGACGACCGACCTGCCGCTTCCGGGCAGGCCACGTAGACGACCTCCCCGTAGTCCCGTCGCTGCCGTCTCCTGCGGCGCGTCCTGCTGTTTGATATGTGTGGAATCGCGCCGAGACAGGCGCGCCTGGTGCCTTGGGGCCCGCGGTGCACGCGCGGCGCCGGGTGCCGCGACTGGTCCGTTGCAATCCTGATGTCCATTAGATGACTTCCGAACTCGCGCTCGACGCGAACCCGCCAACCCGGCCGCCCGCCCCCCAGCAGCAGGAAATGCCGCTGGCCGTCGTGCATGGGCAACCGGTCCTGCAGATCCCGCAGGACCTGTACATCCCGCCGGACGCACTGGAAGTCATCCTGGATGCCTTCGAAGGTCCGCTGGACCTGCTGCTGTACCTGATCCGCCGGCAGAACCTGGACGTGCTGGACATCCCCGTGGCCGAGATCACCCGGCAGTACGTGGAGTACATCACCGTGATGCGCGAGCTGCGCTTCGAACTGGCGGCCGAGTATCTGGTGATGGCAGCGATCCTGGCCGAGGTGAAGTCGCGCATGCTGCTGCCGCGCCCGGTCAGCGACGAAGGCGATGAAGCCGATCCGCGCGCCGAACTGGTGCGCCGGCTGCAGGAGTACGAACGTTTCAAGCAGGCGGCGGAGGACATCGATGCCCTGCCCCGCCAGGACCGGGACACCACGGTGGCCCATGCCTTCATGCCCGAACGCGCCACGGTGAAACTGCCGCCGCCGGTGGACCTGAAGGAGATGCTGCTGGCACTGCACGATGTGCTCAAGCGCGCCGAGCTGTTCAGCGGCCACGCGATCAAGCGCGAGGCGCTGAGCGTGAGGCAGCGCATGGGCGAAGTGCTCGGCCGCATGGAAGACGGCAGGTTCTACCGTTTTGAAAGCCTGTTCACTGCTGAAGAAGGCAAGCTGGGCGTGCTGGTCACCTTCCTGGCCGTGCTGGAACTGGCCAAGGAGCAACTGCTGGACATCGTCCAGGAGGAACCGCTGGCGGCGATCTACGTGAAGTCGCTGGCGGCCGGCAACACCAATGCCCCGCTGCAGTTCAGCAGCGAGTTCGACGACAACGACGCCGCCAACGAGAACGAGTGAGCGCTGCCTGCCGATGGATCAACCGCTGATCAACCGCATTGTCGAAGGTGCCCTGCTGGCCTCCAGCCAGCCGCTGACCCTGGCCCAGCTGAAGGACCTGTTCCCGGAGGAGGAACCAGCACCGCCGGGCAGCATCGAACGTGCGCTGGAGCACCTGCGCGAAGGCTGCGAAGGCCGCGGCGTGGAACTGGTCGAGGTCGCCTCCGGCTTCCGCTACCAGGTCACCGGCGAGGTGCATGGCTGGATCAGCCGGCTGTGGACCGAACGCAAGACCCGCTACACCCGTGCCACCCTGGAAACGCTGGCGCTGATCGCCTACCGGCAACCGATCACCCGCGGCGAGATCGAGCAGGTGCGCGGCGTCGCTGTCAGCAGCAACATCATCCAGGCACTGGAAGAACGCGAATGGATCCGCGTCGTCGGCCACCGCGACGTGCCCGGCAAGCCGGCACTGTTCGGCACCACCAAGGGCTTCCTGGATTACTTCGGCCTCAAGCGCCTGGATGAGCTGCCGCCGCTGTCGGAGTTGAAGGACCTGGGCGAGCTGGAACCACAGCTGGCCCTGGACCGCGATGCACCGGCTGCCGCCAGCGCCGACGGCCCCGACGTTTCGGCCGAGCCGGACGGGGCCGCCAATGATGATGCCGGCCTGGCCGGTGGCAACACCCCGCATTCCGCCGACGCAGTCCCTGCGGCGGCCACCGATGAGCAAGCACCTTCGCCCCTCGATGATGGGCACCCCGATTCCGCGCCGGGCGAGCGCGCGGTGCCAGTGAACGAACGCGAAGACAACGCCGTCGCGACGACGACCGTGGCTGTTGACCAAGCCGATTCCGAACCAGAGGCCGACCTCGAAACCGTCGGCCGGAGCAAAACTGATGAGTGACACCCCTCGCAAGCTGTCGTTGAACAAGCTCTCGCTCAAGCGCGAAGCCACCTCCGAACAGTTCAAGTTGGAAGAACGCCTGCACAAGGTCCTGGCCCAGGCTGGCCTTGGCTCGCGCCGCGCGCTGGAACAGCGCATCGCCGAAGGCCTGGTCAAGGTCAACGGTGAAGTTGCGCAGACCGGCATGTCGGTCAAGAGCGGCGACAAGATCGAACTGGACGGCCGCGGCTTCGTCGCCACGGCGCTGTCCGAACCCTCGCGCGTGCTGGTCTACAACAAGCCGGAAGGCGAAGTGACCACCCGCGAAGACCCCGAAGGCCGTCCGACCGTGTTCGAATCGCTGCCGCCGCTGAAGGGCGCGCGCTGGATCGCGATCGGTCGCCTCGACATCAACACCACCGGCCTGCTGCTGGCGACCACCGACGGTGAACTGGCCAACGCGATGATGCACCCGTCCTTCGAGGTCGAGCGCGAGTACGTGGTCCGCGTGCGTGCACCGGAAGGCCAGGAAAAGGTGGCCGATGCCATCGTCGACCGCCTTGCCCGTGGCGTCGCGCTGGAAGACGGCCCGGCCAAGTTCGACGAGATCGAACGCATCGGCGGTACCGATTCGCACGACTGGTTCCGCGTCGTGGTCAAGGAAGGCCGCAACCGCGAAGTGCGCCGCCTGTGGGAATCGCAGGGCTGCCAGGTCAGTCGCCTCAAGCGCACCCGCTACGGCCGGGTCAGCCTGCCGCGCGAACTGGCCCGTGGCCAGTCGGTCGAGCTGCCGAGCGCCCAGGTCGAAGCGCTGCGTGCTGAACTGAAGCTGGAAGAAGGCGCTCCGTCGGCCCTCACCCTGCAGCCGGTGATCGGCCAGCGCCGCGCCGCCAAGACCACCGTGCGCGTGCGTGAAGGTGGCCGTGGCAACGCCTACGTCAATGGCCACAGCACGGCCGACGAAGGGCGCGAACTGCGCCGTTTCGACACCCTGCGCGAAGACCGTGGCCGTGGACGCAACGGCAAGGGGGGCGGCTTCAAGGGCGGCCTCACGGTCAGCGGCGAGGCCGCGGCCAAGCAGTCGCAGAAGCCGTTCAAGCAGCGCAAGCCGAAGAATGACCGTTCGCTGCCGGAAGGCAATCCGGCTGCGTTCCGCACCTGGTACGTGCCCGATGGCGTCAGCACCGGCCCGAGCGGCCACCGCAACGCCGGTCCGGGCGCGCGTGGTCCGGGCGGCGGCCAGGGCCGTCCTTATGGCAAGCCGAAGGGTCCGGGCGCCGCAGGCGGCCAGGGTCGCGGCGGCGCCGGTGGTCAGGGCCGTCCCGGCGCGGGCAACCGCAGCCAGGGCGCGCAGGGCAACAAGCATCCGTACGGGCATCCGGGCAACGCCCCGAGCTTCCCGTCCGACCACGCCAACCCGGGCTTCAATCCGTATGGCAGCCCGAAGCCGGCGCAGGGTGCCCGTCCGGGCGGCCGCGGTCCCGGCGGCGGCAACCGTGGCCCGGGTGGCCCCGGTGGCAATCGCGGCCCCGGCGGTCCGGGGGGCAACCGCGGTGCGGGCGGCCCCGGCGGCAATCGTGGCCCGGGTGGCCCTCGTCGCGGCGGCCCGCGCGGCGGCTGATCGGCAGCACGCCTGACATGAAAAACCCCGGCATTGGCCGGGGTTTTTCGTTATCGGGTGCCGCCGCGACGGGAACCGGTCAACGCCGGCTGATGGTGAAGGCCGTGCCGTCCACACCCAGGTCCCAGCCCTTGCCGGTACCGGACAGCGCCAGCGAGATGTCGCCCTTGGTCATCACCTGCGCATTGCTGGATTTCACCGCACCGGCATGAGCCCCCACCGACGCGTAGGTACCGAGCAGTTCATCCACGCTGACGGCGCCGGTGAAGCTGCCGCGCCCGTCGGTGATCTTCGATTTGCCAACGGTCAGGCCACCGCCCTTCATCTGGATGCGCACCGGCAGACTGGCACCGTTGCTGCAGCTGACGGTGCCGGTGCCCGAGGCCGTCTTGTAGATCAGCGACCAGCCGGACAGGTTGTAGCGCAGGTGGCAGTCGAGGTTGCCACCGGCATGCGCGGCCGGAGCCAGGGAGGTGGCGGCCAGCGCCAGCAGCAGGGCAAGGGACTTGTTCATCGGCAGGACTTCCACAGCGTTCGGACTGCCGGCGAATCTAGCAGCGCGCGCGTGCAGGGTGAATGCAGGCGCGCACGGTGATGCGGGCAGCGTTCAGCCCTTCGTTCAGGCCTGCACGTCCAGATGGAAAGCATCGGCATCGAGCATCGCCGGGAAGCGCGCACGGTGCAGCGCCAGCGCGTCGGCCGAAATGGTGGTGGTCACCACCTGCTCGCGCTCGCGGATCTCCACCTGCGGCTGGCCAAGGAAATCCAGCACGGCGCTGTCGCCGGCATAGTGCAGCTGGTTGCCGTCCACGCCGACACGGTTGACCGCAGCGACGAAGCACAGGTTCTCGATCGCACGTGCGCGAAGCAGCGTCTTCCACGCGTAGGCACGCGCCGAGGGCCAGTTGGCAACGAAGATCTGCAGATCGAAATCCAGCTGTTCGGGCCGTTCCACGTTGTAGCGGTTGCGGCAGAACACCGGGAACCGCAGGTCGTAGCAGACCTGCGGATTGATGCGCCAGCCCTTCCATTCCACGCAGAGGCGGTCGCGGCCGGCGGCATAGCGCTCGTGCTCGCCGCCATAGCGGAACAGGTGGCGCTTGTCGTAGTACTGCAGTCCACCGTCGGGGGTCGCGAACAGCAGCCGGTTGTACACGCCCGCGCCGTCGCGCAGCTGCACGCTGCCGACCACCGCCGCGTTCAAGGCCCTGGCCTGTTCACGCACCCAGGCGACGGTGGGTCCATCCATGCCTTCAGCCTGGGCAATGGCCTCGTTGGAGAAGCCACTGGTGAAGGTCTCCGGCAGGATCACCAGATCGGTGGTGCCGGCGAGCGGCGCCAGCAGCGCGCCATAGTAGGCGCGGTTGCCGGCCGGGTCATGCCAGCGGGTGTCGCCCTGGACGAGGGAAATGCGCAGATCCTGCATGGTCGTCACTCCGCTCACAGCAGGCGCAGGCGTTCGATCGCCGCGTCCAGGGTCGCCTCGTTCTTGGCGAAGCACAGCCGTACCAGGCGCTGGCCGGTCGGTGCGGTTTCGTAGAACGGCGACAGCGGGATGGCGGTGACGCCCTTCTCGATGGTCAGCCACTTCACGAACTCATGGTCGGGCAGATCGCTGATGGCCGAGTAATCGACCAGCTGGAAGTAGCCGCCCGGCACCGGCAGCGGCCTCAGCCGCGTACCGGCCAGCTGCTCGCGGAAGCGATCACGCTTGGCCTGGTAGAACGCGCCCAGTTCCAGGTGGTGCTCCGGTTCGTCGCGGATCATCGCGGCAAAGCCATACTGGGCCGGGCCGAAGCTGGTGAAGGTGTTGTACTGGTGCACCTTGCGGAATTCCGCGGTCAGCAGCGGCGGCGCCACCGCATAACCGATCTTCCAGCCGGTGCAGTGGTAGGTCTTGCCGAAGCTGGAGATGACGAAGGTCCGCTCGCGCAGTTCCGGGTAGCGCAGCACCGATTCGTGGCGGCGGCCATCGTAGATGATGTGCTCGTACACCTCATCGGAAATCAGGTAGATCTGCGTGCCACGCAGCACGTCGGCCAGCGCCTGCATGTCGGCCTCGTCCAGCATCGCACCGGAGGGGTTGTGCGGGGTGTTGACCATCAGCATGCGGGTGCGCGGCGTGATGGCCGCACGCACGCGGTCCCAGTCCACGGCGAACGTCTGCGGGTCCAGCGGCACGTGCACGGCGGTTGCGCCGGCCAGCTCGATGGCCGGCTCGTAGCAGTCATATGCGGGGTCCAGCACGATCACCTCCTCGCCGGCACGCACCACGGCGTGGATGGCGTTGAAGATGGCCTCGGTCGCGCCGCTGGTGACGGTGATTTCGGTGTCCGGGTCGACCTGGGCGCCATACAGGTCCAGTGACTTCTGCGCGATGGCCTGGCGCAGCGGCGCCACACCGGTCATCGGCGGATACTGGTTCAGGCCGGCCGCCATCGCCCTGGCGGTTTCGTCGATCAGGCGCTGCGGCGCGGAAAAATCCGGAAACCCCTGGCCCAGATTGACTGCACCGTGCTCGGCAGCGAGCTGGGACATGACGGTGAAGATGGTGGTACCGACCTTGGGCAGCTTGGTGGTGGGTTGCATCGGCCTGGGCTAATGGGAACAAGGGCTGGAAGTGTACGAAATCCGGACCCGGCCTGCGGCGCGGGCCGGTCGTGACGGGTCATGCCGGGCAGCTGTTTGCACATGCCCTTTCAGCGGGATACCGCGCTTGACGCTCGCCGGGCGTGGCCCGGCGCTACCGGGCGGATTTCATCGCTACAATTGCCGCCGCACTCCGGCATGAAGATCCCTGCCCCTTGGACACCCCTGCATTGCTGGCCGCCAGCGGCCTGAGCTTCTCGCGCAATGACGCGCCCGTGTTCGGCCCGCTGGACTTCCACGTGGATGCTGGCGAGGCGCTGCTCGTGCAGGGCGGCAACGGTGCCGGCAAGACCACCCTGCTGCGCGTGCTCGCCGGCCTTGCGCGACCCGGCGCCGGCCAGGTGCGGATCGACGGCAGGCCCGCCAGCAACGCCGAACGGGCGCGCTACGTCGCCTATCTCAGCCATCTTCCCGCGCTGAAGCCGGACCTGGACACACTGGAGAACCTGCACTTCCTGTGCGGCCTGCACGGGCGCCGGGCGCGGCAGATGCCGGGCAATGCACTGGCCATCGTCGGCCTGGCCGGGTATGAGGACACCCTGGTGAGGCACCTGTCGGCCGGACAGAAGCGGCGGCTGGCGCTGGCCCGCATCTGGCTCTCGCCCGCCCCGCTGTGGCTGCTCGACGAGCCCTACGCCAACCTCGACCTGGAGGGCATCACCCTGGTCAACCGGATGATTTCGGCGCACCTGCGCGCAGGTGGCGCCGCCCTGGTCACCACCCATGGGGCCTACGCCGCACCACCGGTGCGTACCCGCCAGCTCGACCTCGGCGGTGCCGCATGATCGCCCCAGGTACCGAACCGGGCCTGTGGCAGACCGCGCGGGCCCTGGTCAGGCGTGACCTGCGCCTGCTCTGGCGCCGCCGCGGCGATGCGTTGCAGCCGCTGCTGTTCGCCCTGCTGGTGGTGGTGCTGTTCGCACTGGCACAGGGACGCGATCCACAGCCGCTGGCGGCGACCGCGGGTGCGGTGCTGTGGCTGGCGGTGCTGCTGGCCGGGCAGCTTGCGCTGGATTCGCTGTTCCGCTCCGACGCCGAGGATGGCTCGCTGGAGCAATGGCTGCTGGCACCGGTGCCACTGGCGTGGCTGGTGCTGGTGCGGGTGCTGCTGCACTGGGCCACCACGGCCCTGCCACTGATCGTACTGAGCCCGCTGCTGGCGGAAATGCTGCATCTGCCGCATGACCAGCTGCCGATGTTGCTGGCATCGTTGCTGCTGGGAACACCGTTGCTGAGCCTGATCGGTGGTGTGGTCGCTGCACTGACCGTGGGCATCCGGCGCTCTGGTATTCTCGTGGCGTTGCTGTCGTTGCCGTTGTACGTACCGGTGCTGGTCTTCGGTGCAGGCAGCCTGGCTGCAGCCAGCCGTGGACAGGATCCGGTCGGCGCGCTGCTGATGCTGGGTGCCGGCCTGCTGGTGGCACTGGTGCTGGCACCGCTGGCGACTGCCGCTGCGATTCGTATTTCTCTGAGTTGATCGAGCTGAGAGCCAATCCACCCCTGCTGGATAGCCGTCACGCATGAATCCGATTGTCCGCTGGTTCCACCAACTCGGTTCTCCGCCCACGTTCGATCGTTTCGCCGCCCGCTGGTCGCGGGTGTTCTACCTCGCGGCCGTGCCGGTCCTGCTTGTCGGAATCTGGCAGGCATTGCTGGTGGTGCCGCCGGAAGCCCGGCAGCTGGACAGTTTCCGCATCCTGTACATCCATGTGCCCAGCGCCTGGATGAGCCTGTTCGTATTCGCGCTGATGGCGCTGTACGCCGCCATTGCCCTGATCTGGCGGATCAAGGTCTGCGAGATCCTGGCCATGGCGTGCGCGCCGATGGGCGCAGGGTTCACGCTGATCACCCTGCTCACCGGCAGCATCTGGGGCAAGGGCACGTGGGGGACCTGGTGGGACTGGGACCCGCGCATGACCAGCGAACTGGTGCTGCTGTTCCTGTATCTGGGCGTGATCGGCCTGTACCACGCCATCGAGGATCGCCGCAGTGCCGCCCGTGCGGCCGGCCTGCTGGCCATCGTCGGCGTCAGCCTGCTGCCGGTGATCCGCTATTCCGTGGACTGGTGGGGTGGGTTGCACCAGCGCCAGTCGATCAACGTGTTCGGTGAATCGGCCATCGACAGTGCCATGATCGCCCCGCTGTGGTGGATGGTGATCGGTACCAAGTTCTGGTTCGCCGGTTCGGTGCTGGCCAAGGCGCGCGCCGACAATCTCGACCGCGAGGCCGGCAAGGCCTGGGTCGGTGGCCGCATCGACGCCGCGCAGGCTGCTGCGGAGAACCCGCAATGAGCCACCTGCCCTACGTGATCGGTGCGTACGCGGTGTTCGTGCTGGTGCTCTGCGCCGACGCGCTCGGCTCCTGGCTGCGCCTGCGCGCCGCCCGGCGCATGGCACAGGCCCGGCAGCAGCGGCAGCAGGCACGTGCCAGCGCCCAGGATGTCCCACCGTCGCTGTCCACGGAGCTGGAACGATGACACCGGTCCAACGCCGCCGCCTGGCCTGGGTCCTGCTGGCCCTGCTCGCTTCCGGCCTGGCCACCGCGCTGGTGGCGATGGCACTGGAGCGCAACATTGCTTACCTGTACACGCCCTCCGAAGTGCTGCGTGGCGACGTCGAGCCGCAATCTCGGTTCCGCCTCGGCGGCATGGTGGTGAAGGGTTCCTTCAACCGCCCGCCCGGCTCGCTGGAAGCCCACTTCCTGGTCACCGATGGCGATGCCCAGCTGGCGGTGACGACCTCGCGCATCCTGCCGGACATGTTCGCCGAAGGCACGGCCGTGGTCGCCAGCGGCCGCCTGCAGGAGGGCGCGCTGCAGAACGCCGTGTTCGTCGCCGACGAAGTGCTGGCCAAGCACGACGAGCAGTACGTGCCGAAGGAAGTGGCCGACAAGATGGGCCAGGCCCATCTCAAGCACGACGTGCCGGTGACGGCACCCGAGGTCCGCTGAGTGCTGCCCGAACTGGGTCAGATCCTGCTGCTGTGCGCACTGCTGGCGTCGCTGCTGCTGGCCGGCCTGCCGCTGGCCGGCGCCCATCGCGGCAACGCGGCGTGGATGGCGGTGGCACAGCCGGCCGCTTACGCGCAGCTGCTGCTGGTGGCCGGTGCATTCGCGGTGCTGACCGCCACCTTCGTGCAGCAGGACTTCTCGGTGCGCTACGTGGCCGAGAACTCCAACTCGCTGCTGCCCCTCATCTACCGCTACTCGGCGGTGTGGGGCGCGCACGAAGGCTCGCTGCTGATGTGGGCGCTGGTGCTGGCGCTGTGGACCGGCGCGGTCGCGCTGTTCTCACGGCACCTGCCCCGGCACGTGCAGGCGCGCGTGCTGGCGGTGATGGGCATCGTCAGCGCGGGCTTCCTCGCCTTCCTGATCTTCACCTCCAACCCGTTCCTGCGTTTGAACCCGGCCCCGCTGGAGGGCCGTGACCTCAATCCGCTGCTGCAGGATCCGGGGCTGATCATCCACCCGCCGATGCTGTACCTGGGCTATGTGGGTTTCGCGGTGCCGTTCGCCTTCGCCGTGGCCGCGCTGCTGGAGGGACGCGTGGACGCACGCTGGCTGCGCTGGACGCGGCCATGGACCAATGTCGCCTGGGCGTTCCTGACCCTGGGCATCGCCCTGGGCAGCTGGTGGGCCTACTACGAACTGGGCTGGGGCGGCTGGTGGTTCTGGGATCCGGTCGAGAACGCCAGCTTCATGCCATGGCTGGTCGGCGCCGCACTGATCCACTCGCAGGCGGTGACCGAGAAGCGCGGCACCTTCGGCAGCTGGACCCTGCTGCTGGCGATCGCCGCATTCGCGCTGTCGCTGCTGGGCACGTTCCTGGTGCGCTCCGGCGTGCTGACCAGCGTGCACTCGTTCGCCGCCGATCCTTCGCGGGGCCTGTTCATCCTCGTGTTCCTGTCACTGCTGGTGGGTGGAAGCCTGCTGCTGTACGCGCTGCGCGCGGGCCAGCTGAGCATCGACGCCGATGATGCCCGCCGCGGCTTCACCGCAACCTCGCGCGAAACGCTGCTGCTGGCCAACAACCTGCTGCTGGCCACCGCCTGCGCGATGGTCCTGCTCGGCACGCTGTACCCGCTGCTGGCCGATGCGCTGGCGCTGGGCAAGATTTCGGTCGGCCCACCCTACTTCGGCAGCCTGTTCCTGCTGTTGATGGCGCCGTTGGTGCTGCTGCTGCCCTTCGGCCCGCTGGTGAAATGGCAGCGCGACCAGCCTTCGCGCGCGATGGCCCTGCTCGCCCCCTGGTTCGGTCTGGCGGTACTGCTCGGTGCGCTGGCCTGGTGGCAGGCGCCGCAGAACGGATGGAAAGCCGGCATCGGCGTCGCCGCGGCGGCCTGGGTCGCGCTGGGCACCGCCCGCTTCGTCTGGCAGCGGTTGCGTGGCAATGGCCGCTTTACTGCCGAAATGCTCGGCATGATCGTTGCCCATGCCGGCGTCGCCGTGTTTCTGGCGGGCGCGTTGCTGGTGGAAGCGCTGAACGTGCAGCGCGAAGTGGCGCTGGCACCGGGCCAGCAGATCGTGGTCGGCGGTCACGAAGTGCGCTTCGAAGGCGTGGATCACCGCGAGGGCCCCAACTTCATTGCCGACCGCGGTCATCTGCGGGTGTTCCGCGACGGCCGCGAACTGGCCCTGCTGCATCCGGAGAAGCGGCAGTACGCCAGCGGTGGCCAGGTGATGACCGAGGCCGGCATCGATGCGCGCATCGGCGGTGATGTCTACGTGGCATTGGGTGAGCCGCTGGGCAACAATGCATGGGCGGTCCGCGTCCACATCAAACCGTTCGTGCGCTGGATCTGGCTGGGCGCGCTGCTGATGGCCCTGGGTGGATTCATCACCGCCGCTGACCGCCGCTTCCGTCGTCCGTAGGAGTTTCCATGTCCGAGTCCCCCGCCCCGCGCCCCTCCCGCCCGCTGCCGCCGGTCGCCATCGTTATCGGCGTGCTGTTCTTCTTCGGCCTGCTCGGGTTGATGATCTACGGCGTGATGAAGTCGGGCGACCCGCAGCGCGACGTGCTGCCTTCGGCCCTCATCGACAAGCCCGCCCCCGCCTTCGCGCTGCCGGTGCTGCACGATCCGCAGATGATCGTGCGCAGCGAAGAACTGCGCGGTGCGCCCTATCTGCTGAACGTCTGGGGCAGCTGGTGCGCGGCCTGCCGCGAGGAACACCCGGTACTGACCCGTTTCGCCGAGAGCAAGCGCGTGCGCGTGATCGGCTACAACTGGAAAGACGACCCCACCGATGCCCTGCACTGGCTGGAACAGCTGGGCAATCCGTTCATGGTCGTGCTCAGCGACATCGAAGGCCGTACCGCGATCGACTGGGGCGTAACGGCCGCGCCGGAGACCTTCCTCGTCGACGGCAGCGGCATCGTGCGCTGGAAGTACAGCGGAGCGATGACGCAGAAGGTGGTCGACGAGAAGCTGATCCCGGCGCTGGAGAAGATCGAGAAGGCTCAGAACGATGCGGCCGGTTCGCAGCGCGTTGCTCCGTAGCGGCCTGCGCGGGCTGCTGGTACTGCTGCTGGCCGGGTCGTTGCCCGGCCTGGCGCAGCAACCACTGCATGACCCAAAGCCGCTGCAGTTCCGTGATGCAGCGGAGGAGCGTCGTTTCCACGACCTCGCCGCGCAGCTGCGCTGCGTGCAGTGCCAGAACCAGTCGCTGGCCGATTCCAACGCCCAGATCGCCCAGGACCTGCGCCGGGAGGTACTGCAGCTGATGCAGCAGGGCCATGACGATACGCAGATCAAGCGCTTCCTCGTCGCCCGCTATGGCGACTTCGTGCTTTACCAGCCCCCACTGCAGCCGGGCACCTGGTTGCTGTGGGGTGGTCCGCTGCTGGTACTGGGCGCCGGCGCGCTGGTGGTGGTGGGCATCGTCCGCCGTCGTGCCCGTACCGTGGCCGCCGCACCGCCGACATCGGCCGACGTGGGAGAGGACTGGTGAACGATTGGCTGCTTTTCGCGGCTGCCGCCAGCGCTGCGCTCACTGCGCTGCTGGTGTTGTGGCCGCTGCGGCGGCAAGGCCGCACCGGCTTCCTCGTCGCCGTGGCTGCCGTGGGCATCGCCGGCGCCTGCCTGTACCAGCTGGTGGGGAACCCGCAGGCGGCACGGGTGCAGCCGGCGCCATCGGTGGCGACCCTGCGCGAGGGCGTGCAGGCCCTGCAGGGCGCGCTGCAGCGCGATCCACAACGTGCCGATGGCTGGGCCCTGCTCGGCCGGTCGCAGAGCGAACTGGGCAACGCCGCCGCGGCTGCCGAAGCCTTCGCGCGCGCGGTAGCACTGGCACCGGACGACCCGGGCGTGCTGGTGGAGGCGGCGCAGGCGCGCGCCCAGGCCGATGCCGGAAAGCAGTTCGACGACACCGCCGTATCGTGGCTGCAGCGGGCGCGCACGCTGGCGCCCGATGCCGAACGGGCCAGCTGGCTGCTCGGCATCGCCCTGCGCCAGCGCGGCCGCAACAGCGAAGCCGCCGATGTCTGGAGCGGCCTGCTGCCGCACCTGGAACCGGGTGCCGCGCAGGCGCTGCAGGCACAGATCGCCATTGCCCGCGAAGCGGCCGCACAGGCACATGAGCCAGCCCCGGCGACCTCGCCTGCACTGCTGCAGGTGCGTGTGCAGCTGCCCGTCTCCGTGCAGCATGCGCAATGGCCGGCGGGCGCGCAGATCTTCGTGCTGGCGCGTGCGGTCGGCGGCCCGCCGATGCCGGTCGCGGTGCGCAAGCTGCCTCTGGCTGGTTTTCCCGGCACGGTCGGACTTGGCGACGGCGACAGTCCGATGCCCACCGCGCCCCTGTCAGCGCATCGCGAGGTGGAAGTGCTGGCGCGGATCTCGCGCAGTGGCAGTGCCAATCGCGGCGACGGTGACCTGCAGAGCCTCCCGGTAAAGGTGACCCTGCCGCATGAGGGCGTGGTGGAACTGCGGTTTCCGTAACACCGCACCGCTGCGCTCGCCGGGCACGGCCCGGCGCTACCTGCGCGCTTGCCATCGGTAGCGCCGGGCCATGCCCCACAGAGGGTTGGCGTGCGACATTCGCCCGCTGATGGAAACCAGCGTGTCGCCAGCTCCACATGCCGCCCCGCTAGAATGCCCGCATGACCGAATTCATTCCGCCCGGCACCCGCTTCCATGCCCTGCCTTCGCCCTTCCCGTTCAAGCGCGGCGGCGCCCTGCACGGTGCGCGCGTGGCCTACGAGACCTGGGGCACGCTGGCTGCCGATGGGGGCAACGCGATCCTGATCGTCACCGGCCTGTCGCCGGACGCGCATGCCGCCGGCAACGCAGGCAATCCCGCACCGGGCTGGTGGGAGGCGATGCTCGGGCCGGGCAAGCCGATCGATACCGACCGCTGGTTCGTGGTCTGCGTGAACTCGCTGGGCAGCTGCAAGGGCTCGACAGGACCGGCATCGATCAATCCGGCGACCGGCGAACCGTACCGGCTCGGCTTCCCCGAACTGTCGATCGAAGACGGCGCACGCGCCGCCGTCGAGGTGGTGCGTGCGCTGGGTATCGAACGGCTGGCCTGCGTGATCGGCAACTCGATGGGCGGCATGACCGCGCTGGCGGTGCTGATGCTGCATCCGGGAATCGCGCGCAGCCACATCAACATTTCCGGCAGTGCGCAGGCGCTGCCGTTCTCCATCGCGATCCGATCGCTGCAGCGGGAGGCGATCCGTCTCGATCCACGCTGGAACAGTGGCCACTACGACGATAACCACTACCCGGAATCCGGCATGCGCATGGCGCGCAAGCTGGGGGTGATCACCTACCGCTCGGCGCTGGAATGGGACGGCCGCTTCGGTCGCGTGCGCCTGGATTCGGACCAGGCCGACGACGATCCGTTCGGCCTGGAGTTCCAGGTCGAAAGTTATCTCGAAGGCCACGCACGCCGCTTCGTGCGCTTCTTCGATCCGAACTGCTATCTGTACCTGAGCCGCTCGATGGACTGGTTCGACCTGGCCGAGTATGCCGATGGCGATGTCATGGCCGGACTGGCCAGGATCCGTGTGGACAAGGCGCTGGCCATCGGTGCCAACACCGACATCCTGTTCCCGGTGCAGCAGCAGCAGCAGGTGGCCGACGGCCTGCGCGCCGGTGGCGCCGATGCACGCTTCATCGGACTGGACTCGCCGCAGGGCCATGATGCCTTCCTGGTCGATTTCGATCGGTTCGGCCCGGCTGTTCGCAGCTTCCTCGACACGCTCTAGTGGGATGGCGGCGTCATCTCGCGCTGGCCGCCTTCGGCGCGCTGATCGCACTGACGATCAGCGGCGTTCTGCCCCTGTGGCTGGGCGGCTGGTGCCTGCTGGCCAGTGCCGTGTCGTTTGGCCTGTATGGCCATGACAAGCGCGCCGCACAACGCAACCACCGGCGCATTCCGGAACGGACACTCCAGCTGCTGGCCTTCGCCGGCGGCTGGCCCGGCGCATTGCTGGGCCAGGCGACGTTCCGCCACAAGCATCGCAAAGCCGCATTCCAGTGGGTGTTCGGGTTGTGCGTGCTGGCCAATGTGGCCTCGATCGCCGTGATGCTGCGCGAATTTTCCTGATGAGGCGCGCCGCTCACGCCTCGCGGATCAGCACGCCATCGCGCAACCGGTACTGCGCGTCGACCACGCCATCGGGCAGGTCGTCATGGGTGATCATCAACAGGCTGCGACCGTCCAGCAGGCCGGCCAGATCCTGCAGCAGCGCATGGGCCGTGTCCACGTCCAGGCCTTCGGTCGGTTCGTCCAGCAACAGGATCGGCGCGTTGCGCAACAGCGCGCGGGCCAGCGCCAGGCGTCGCGCCTGACCCGCGGACATCGTCGCACCGTTCTCGCCAACCCAGGCCAGCAGGCCACCATTGCGCTCGGCCCACTCGCCCAGCCGCACCCTGTGCAACACCGCCCACAGTGCAGCATCGTCGGCATCAGGATCCCCCAGGCGCAGGTTCTCCGCCACGCTGCCGGCGAACACCGGGGCGTTCTGCGGCAGCCAGGCCAGCTGCCGATGCCAATCGGCCTGGGCGAAATCACGCAGGTCCCGCCCGCCATAGGTCAGCCGGCCCTGCTGCGGATCCCACAGGCGCAGCAGCAGGCTGGACAACGTGGTCTTGCCGCAGCCACTGTCGCCACGGATGGCGATGCGCTCGCCGGGCGCCAACGTCAGCTGCAGCCCGCGCAGCACCGGGCGTACCGCCCCCGACCACTGGAAGTGGACGTCATCCCAGTGCACGCGTGCGTGCACCGGAACCGGCTGCGGTGCCAGCGGTTCGTCCACGGCCGGCGGCTGCTCGACGATGGACTGCAGGCGATCGGCCGAGATGCGACCGGACTGCAACGACTGCCATGCCAGGCCCATCCCCGCCCACAGCTCGATCAGCGCCACCGTCAGGAACACCAGTCCGGCTGCCATTTCAGCGGCGATGCGCTGTTGCTCGGCCGCATGCAGGGCCAGTGCCAGCATGGCGACCAGGCCAAGTCCGGCCACGCTGCCGTGCAGTGTCGACGCGGCGATCAGGCGCCAGCGGCGACGGCGATCACGCGCGGCCAACTGCTTGGCGGCCACCCGCACCTTCAGCTGCCACGCCGCATCGGCATGCAGCGCCGCCAGATCACCCGCGCCTTCCAGTCCTTCAAACGCGGCAGTGCGCAGCGCGGCTCGATGCGCGGCGCGATCCGCTTCCTCGCCATCGCGGCCACGCACGCCCAGCCACGGCACACCGAAGGCAATCAGCGCGGCCAGCACCGCCAGCAGCACCGCTGCGGACGGCAGGATCATCGCCGCCGACAGCACGGCCACCATCGACAGGGCACCCAGCGCGACCAGCGGGCCCAGCGCGCGGACCAGCAGGCCGTCCACTTCACCGATATCACCGAGCAGGCGCGCGAGCAGCTCGCCGGTGCGGGTGGCACCCAGCCGCGCGGGCGCCAGTGGCAGGGCGCGCCGGAAGAACCATACCCGCAGGTCGCGGGCGATGCGCAACGTGGCATCGTGGCCAACCAGCTTCTCGAAATAGCGGGAAACGATGCGTGCCATGGTCAGGCCACGGATGCCGGCCGAAGGCGAAAAGAAGTTGAAGCCCTGGCCGAGACCGGCGGCACCGGCCAGCGCCGCTGCGGTGAGGAAGCCACCGGACAGGCCAAGCAGGGCGGTGCCTGCCAGCATCGTGGTCCACAGCAGCAGCATGGTCAGCAGCAGACGCGGCCGCTGCTGCAGGAACACCGCACGCAGCGTGTCGGGCGAGCGGCTCATGCGTGCACCGCCTGCGCCGGCTCGACGAGACGTCCTTCCGGCAGCAGCAGGCAGCGATCAGCCCAGGCGATCACGGCCGGGCTGTGGGTGGCAACCACCACGCTGCGACCGCGCGCGTAGGCGGCAAGACTGCGCAGCAGCGCGGCCTCGGTATCTGCATCGAGGAAGGCGGTCGGCTCATCCAGCAACAGCACCTGCGGATCGCGCAGCAGCAGGCGGGCCAGGCCGATGCGTCGTGCCTCGCCCCCGGACAGGCCGAAGCCGCGTTCACCGATGATCGTGTCCAGCCCCTGCGGCAGCCCCTGCGCGAACGTGAGCACCTGCGCTGCCTCGGCCACCGCGCGCAATCGTGCATCACTGGCGCCAGGATCGGCCAGCCGCAGGTTGTCGGCGATGCTGCCGTGGAACAGATAGGGGCGCTGGCTGGCATAGGCCACCTGCACGCCGGGGCGCAGCATCAGCCTGCCCGCGCGCGGCGGCAGCCAGCCGGCCAGCGCCTCCAACAGCGTGCTCTTGCCGCTGCCGCTGGCACCTACCAGTGCCAGCCGCTGGCCTGGTTCCAGCAGCACATCCACGCCCTGCAGCACATCCTGCGACGCGCCCAGCGGGCGCAGCACCAGGCCCTGTGCCTGCAGCGGCGGCAGTGCGGCCTCGGCCGGCTCCACTGCCAGCGGCACGACCTCGTTCTCGATCAGTCCCTGCTCATCCGGCAACGACTGCAGCAGGCGCTCCACTTCGGCTGCCGCGGCCAGCGCGTTGGCACGATCGTGATAATGCGCGGCCAGCCGTCGCAGCGGCGCGTAGAATTCCGGTGCCAGCAGCAGGCAGAACAGGCCTGCGCCCAACGTCGGCACGGCCGCATGCAGCGACATCATGCCCAGATAGCTCAAGCCCAGGTACAGCGCAACCATCGCCACGCTGACGGAAGCGAAGAACTCCAGCACCGTGGACGACAGGAACGCGATCCGCAGCACTTTCATCGTGCGCAGCCGCACGCCCTCGGCAGCGGCTTCTATTCCCGCCAGCTCGGCCTCGCCCCGTCCGTACACGCGCAGCAGGCCCAGGCCCTTGATGCGGTCGGCGAAATGGCCGCTCATGCGCGCCAGCTCACCCAGCTGCGCGCGACCTGCCGCTTCGGCGCCCCACCCCACCAGCATCATGAAGAACGGCACCAGCGGCGCCGTGAACAGCAGGATCAGCGCCACCACCCAATCCACCCAGGCTACCGCGGCCAGGATCAGCACGGGCACCACCACCACTTCAGTGCGCACCGGCAGGAAACCGCTGTAATAATTCTCGATCGCATCACCGTGATGCAGCAGCAGCTCGCCCAGCTCGCCGGTGCGGCGCTGCCGCAGCCACAGCGGCCCGTGGCCGAGCAGGCGCGCGAACACGCGCTCGCGTAGGGCCAGGCGGGCAGTGTCGGCAACATCGCCGGCGGCAGCTTGGGTCGCGCTGCCCAATGCCGTGCGCAGCAACAGGATCAGCGCCAGTGCGGCCAGCACCGGCAGGCCCGAGGACAGCGGCGCCTGCTCCACCAGAACCTGCTGCACCAGCCAGGCGATGGCGGCGGCCTGGCCGATCAGCAGCGCGCCGGACAGGCTGATGCATACGGCCGCCAGGCGCTGGCGGCCCCGTGCCCCCCGCGCAAGGTCGGCCAGCCACGCGGTGCGGGCACGCCGCTGCCGGTTCGTCTCGGCTTCCGGCGAAAGGACGGTCGGTTCGGCAGCGCTCAAAGGGTCTTCACAGGGAGTGGAGGATGGATGGCATTGTAGGCACAGGCAACAGCCTCCCCCTGCGGCCAGGGGTCGCAGTTTTCACAGGGCCCGCATACGATCTCTTCGCGTACCTGTTCATACATTGATCTGGATCAAGGCTGTCTGAAGTAGTCGGTCACATCATTCACGTCGTAGACCACCCTTCCCGCCACCTGCAACGGCACTATCCAACGAGGTAGCCAGGCCATGATTGATCAGACAGTCGTAGAACTGTCGCGGCTGCAATTCGCGCTGACCGCGATGTACCACTTCCTATTCGTACCACTCACCCTGGGCCTGTCGTTCATGGTCGCCATCATGGAGAGTGTCTACGTGATGACCGGCAAGGAGATCTGGCGCCGGATGACCCTGTTCTGGGGCGTGCTGTTCGGCATCAACTTCGCCATGGGCGTGGCCACCGGCATCGTCATGGAATTCCAGTTCGGCATGAACTGGTCGTACTACAGCCATTATGTGGGTGACATCTTCGGTGCGCCGCTGGCGATCGAAGGGCTGATGGCCTTCTTCCTGGAAGCCACCTTCGTCGGCCTGTTCTTCTTCGGCTGGAACCGCCTGAGCAAGGTCAAGCACCTGACGGTCACCTGGCTGATGGCGCTGGGCACCAACCTGTCGGCGGTGTGGATCCTGATCGCCAACGGCTGGATGCAGAACCCCACCGGCGCGGTGTTCAACCCGGAAACCATGCGCATGGAAGTGGTCGATTTCATGGCCGTGGTGTTCAACCCGGTGGCGCAGGCCAAGTTCGTGCATACCGTCAGCGCCGGCTACGTGACCGGCGCGGTGTTCGTGATGTCGATCAGTGCCCTGTTCCTGCTGCGCAACAAGCACAAGGACCTGGCCCGCCGTTCGTTCGCGGTGGCCGCTGCGTTCGGCCTGCTGTCATCGCTGTCGGTGGTGGTGCTGGGCGATGAGAGTGGCTACGCCGCCAGCGAGCACCAGAAGATGAAGCTGGCCGCGATCGAGGCGATGTGGGAGACCGAGCGTGCCCCGGCGGACTTCACCGCCTTCGGCATTCCCAACCAGCAGACGCACCAGAACGACTATGCGGTGAAGATCCCATACCTGATGGGCCTGATCGCCACCCGTTCACTGGACCAGCCGATCCCGGGCATCCTGGAACTGGTGGAGCGCGCCGAGCACCGCGTACGCGGCGGCCAGCTCGCCTACGGTGCGCTGGAGCGCCTGCGCGCCAACAAGAACGACGTCGAAGCCCGTGAGATGTTCGACCGCCACTGGCAGGATCTGGGCCATGGGCTGCTGCTCAAGCGCTACCGCGAGGACATCCTCAACGCCACCCCCGAACAGATCTCGCAGGCGGCAATGGATACCGTGCCGCGCGTGATGCCGCTGTTCTGGACCTTCCGCGTGATGGCGGGCCTGGGCTTCTATCTGATCGCCTTCTTCGCATTGGCCTTCTACTACTCGTGCCGCAACAACTTCCAGGACAAGCGCTGGTTCCTCACGCTGGCCCTGTGGACGCTGCCGGCACCGTGGATCGCGATCGAATGCGGCTGGTTCGTGGCCGAGTACGGCCGTCAGCCCTGGGCGGTTGATGGCGTGCTGCCGACGTTCTACGCGGCATCGGGCCTGG
The DNA here is from genome assembly GCF_056760435.1 of Stenotrophomonas sp. STEN008. NCBI lineage: Bacteria > Pseudomonadati > Pseudomonadota > Gammaproteobacteria > Lysobacterales > Lysobacteraceae > Stenotrophomonas > Stenotrophomonas sp. STEN008. The sequence goes on from NZ_JBRRET010000007.1 coordinate 45,683, forward strand.
CCCTGCACCAGATCGTGCTGACCCTGGCCGGCTTCACCGCGATCTACACCGCACTGATCGTGGTCGAGATCAAGCTGATGCTCAAGGCGATCCGCAAGGGTCCGGACGAGGTGCTGCCGTCGCTGCAGTCGCCCCGCCCGCATGCTTCCCACAATGCCGCAGCGCCGGCCGCCGGCCAGGCCTGAGGCAGGAGAAAACCAAGATGGATTTCATTCTTCTGGACTACACCACGCTGCGCGTGATCTGGTGGCTGCTGCTCGGCATCCTGCTGATCGGCTTCGCGGTGATGGATGGTTTCGACCTGGGAGTGGGCACGCTGCTGCCTTTCGTGGCCCGCACCGACGCCGAGCGCCGGCTGGTGATCAACACCATCGGCCCGGTATGGGAAGGCAACCAGGTGTGGCTGATCCTGGGTGGCGGTGCGATCTTCGCCGCCTGGCCGCCGCTGTACGCGGTCAGCTTCTCAGGCTTCTACCTGGCGATGTTCGTCATCCTGTTTGCCCTGATCCTGCGCCCGGTCGGCTTCAAGTTCCGCAGCAAGATGCCGGGCGAGCGCTGGCGCAACACCTGGGACTGGGCGCTGTTCATCGGCGGCTTCATCCCTGCGCTGATCATGGGCGTGGCGGTGGGCAACGTCCTGCTGGGCGTGCCGTTCCACTTCGATGACAGCATGCGCATCTTCTACACCGGCTCGTTCTTCGGGCTGCTGATGCCGTTCGCGCTGCTGGCCGGCCTGCTCAGTGTTTCCATGCTGGTGGCCCACGGTGCGGCGATGCTGGTGATCAAGACCGATGGCCAGGTGGCTGACCGCTCGGCACGCTTTGGCAGCATTGCCGCGCTGATCGCCTTCGCACTGTTCGCGGTGGGGGGAGCCTGGGTGGCCTTCGGCCTGCCGGGCTACCAGATCACCTCGCAGGTGATCACCGACGGCGCCACCAACCCGCTGCTGAAGAGCGCCGAGCTGGGCGCGGCCGGCGGCTGGATGCGCAACTACAGCACCATGCCGGCGACCCTGCTGGCGCCGCTGGTCGGCCTGCTTGGCCTGCTCGCCAGCGCGGTGCTGCTGCGTGCCCGTCGCGGCGGCCTGGCCTTCATCGCCTCCGGCGCAGCCATCGCCGGCATCATCCTGACCGTCGGCTTCGCGATCTTCCCGTTCCTGCTGCCGTCCTCCAGCCAGCCCACCTCCAGCCTGACCGTGTGGGATGCCTCGTCCAGCCATCTGACCCTGTGGATCATGCTGCTGGCCACGGTGGTGTTCCTGCCGATCATCCTTGCTTACACCACCTGGGTGTACCGCGTGCTCAAGGGCAAGACCACCAGCGATGAAATGGGCAGCAACCCCAACGCCTACTGATCCCCTGCCTCCCAAGGAGAACCGAACATGTGGTATTTCGCCTGGATCCTCGGCGCCGGCCTCGCCTCGACGGTCGCCATCCTCAACGGCATGTGGTTCGAAGCCCGCGAACAGAACCGCATCGACACCGAGAATCGTCGCTGAAATGTAAAAAAACCTTGCCGCCCAGGCCTTCACACGGTATCTTAGGCGGCTCCTTCGGGGTGTAGCTCAGTCTGGTAGAGCGCTACGTTCGGGACGTAGAGGTCGCAGGTTCGAATCCTGTCTCCCCGACCACTTCGGTGGTCGCATTGAAGCCTGGTGAAGTCGTCCAGGCTTTTTTGTTCCCTGAAGAGCCGCTGCCCCCGGCAGCGTGAAGGAAACGGCGTTCACCCCTTGCCGCCATCGGGGTGAATGGCTAGAATAGGCGGCTCCCTTCGGGGTGTAGCTCAGTCTGGTAGAGCGCTACGTTCGGGACGTAGAGGTCGCAGGTTCGAATCCTGTCTCCCCGACCACTCCGGTGGTCACCAAGAAGCCTGGAAGACGCCATCGTCCTCCGGGTTTTTTTGTGTCTGCCGTCCAGCGACCCGCCGGACGCGACGCCGGAGAGGCGCGCCGCAGCGTGCCGGAAAGTGCCGATAGCGACAGATTGCGCCGACGGGACCTCGCCCCGCCCGCCAGCCACGTACAATGATGCCCACTCCCCCACCCGCCGCGTCGGCGTAGACCGATGCCGGCGCTGCACGCCACTGTGGCGGCGTGCGACACCTGCAAGGACCACCATGAGCTCCTCCTCACCCGAATCGCCGTCGCTGCTGCACGGCCGCGTTCTGGCATTCGCCGCCATCCTGCTGGCGGCGGTCAACCTGCGCACTGCCGTCACCTCGATCACCCCGCTGCTGGACGTACTGGGCCAGCAGTTCGGATTCGGCACCACCATGACCGGCGTACTGGGCATGCTGCCGACCGCCTCGTTCGCGCTGTTCGGCGTGGCCACGCCGGCTGTGGCCCGGCGCCTGGGCCTGGAGCGCACCACCCTGCTGGCGATGATCCTGGCCACGGCAGGCCTGCTGCTGCGCTCCAGCGCCGGCAACGTCGGCACCCTGCTGCTGGGCGCGGTCGTCGCGCTGGCTGGAATGGGCATCGGCAACGTGGTGGTGCCGCCGCTGGTGAAGCGCTACTTCGCCAATAAGGTCGGCACCATGAGCACGCTCTACATCAGCGTGCTGCAGCTGGGCACCATGCTGCCGGCACTGCTGGCGGTGCCGGTGGCCAGCGCGGCCGGCTGGCGCGTATCGCTGGGCATGTGGGCATTGCTGGCATTGGCCGCCGCGCTGCCGTGGCTGGTACTGGCCAGGCGCGCACCGAAGCCGCAGGCCGACGTTGCCGATCCCACCGCGCAGCCTCACGGCAAGGTCTGGCGCACCTCGTTGGGCTGGAGCATGACGCTGATGTTCGGCATGACATCGCTGATGACCTATTCGATGTTCACCTGGCTGCCGCGCATCGTGGTCGAAGCCGGCGCCACACCTGCGTTCGGTGGGGTGATGGTGGCGGTGTTCTCGGCGCTGGGCCTGTTGCCGTCGCTGGTCATTCCGTCGATGGCGGTGCGCCTGCAGAATCCGTTCCCGCTGGTCCTGATCGGCTATTCGTCATTCGTGATCGCCTTTGCCGGCCTGCTGCTGGCCCCCATGAAGGCGCCGCTGCTGTGGGCCTGCCTGCTCGGCGTGGGCCCCTCGACCTTCCCGCTGGCGCTGACCCTGATCAACCTGCGCACGCGTACCCCGACCGGTTCCGCCGCGCTGTCCGGCTTCATGCAGGGCGTGGGTTACAGCTTCAGCTGCCTGGGTCCGTTCCTGGTCGGTTGGCTGCATACCGTCAGCAACGGCTGGACGCTGCCGTTCGGCTTCCTGTTCGGCTGCGCCACGCTGATGCTGTGCGCATCGTGGGTGGCCTGCAAGCCGCGAAAGCTGGAAGACCTCTGGTAAAACGGCTCGCCGCCGGCGCAGGCCTGGCGGCTGCCGGGTCAGACCCGCGTCTGACCCTCGCCGCGGACCACGAAGCGCTCGACCGTCAGTGCCTCCAGCCCCATCGGACCATAGGCATGCAGGCGCGTGGTGGAGATGCCGATCTCGCTGCCCAGCCCAAGCTGGCCGCCGTCCGAAAAGCGCGAGGACGCGTTGACCATCACCACCGCCGAGCGCAGCGCATTGACGAACCGCTCGGCATTGACGGCATCGGTGGTCGCGATCACTTCGGTGTGATCGGAGGTGTAGCGGCGGATATGCGCGATTGCCGCATCGAGATCATCGACGACGCGCACGGCCAACACCAGATCGAGGAATTCGGCTGCGTAGTCCTCGTCGGTCGCCTCGGTGCTGCCCGGCAGCAACGGACGCGCGCGGGCATCCGCGCGCAGTTGTACGCCCCGTTCGCCAAGCGACTGCGCCACGCGTGGCAGGAACTCCGCCGCCACGCGCTGATGCACCAGCAGCGTCTCCAGTGAATTGCATGCGGCCGGCCGGCTGCACTTGCCATCGACCAGCAGACCGATGGCCTGGTCGAGATCGGCGCTGGCATCCACGAACAGATGGCAGACGCCCTTGTAGTGCTTGATCACCGGCACGCGCGCGTGTTCGGCGACAAAGCGGATCAGGCCTTCGCCGCCCCGCGGAATCGCCAGGTCGATCAGCTCGTGCAGCTGCAGCAGCTCCAGCATCGCCTCACGCCGCAGGTCGGTCAGTACAGTCACCGCTGCGGGGGGAACACCGTTGGCCTGCAACGCACCGGCCAATGCCTGGGCAATGGCGGTATTGGAATGGATCGCCTCGGAGCCACCACGCAGGATCACGCCGTTGCCTGCCTTCAGGCACAGTGCGGCCGCTTCGGCGGTCACGTTCGGGCGCGCCTCGTAGATCATCGCGATCACGCCCAGCGGCACCCGCACTTTCTGCACGCGGATGCCATTGGGGCGGACGTCGTTGCGGGTCACCTGCCCGACCGGATCGGGCAACGCGGCAACCTCACGCACCGCGTCGGCCATCGCCAGCAGACGCGGCGGGTCCAGTGCCAGCCGGTCCAGCATGGCACTGCCGACGCCCTTGTCGCGCGCGGCGGCCAGGTCGCGTGCATTGCCGGCCAGGATCTGGCCGGCATTCACTTCCAGTGCCTGTGCCATGGCCTGCAGCAGCGCGCGCCGCGCTTCGCTGTCGAGGCCTGCAACCGCCTGGGCCGCGTCACGGCAGGCGCGTGCCTGTGCTTGGATGTCACTCATCGGGGTGTCCTGCGGTCCGGTCATGGCAGCACCAGATCGTCACGATGGACGACGCTGCCCCCATAGTTGTAGCCCAGTACGGCCTGGATGTCGCGCGAATGGCGGCCAGCGATGCGGCGCACGTCGTCAGCCGCGTACTGGCTGACACCACGGGCAACGCAGACCCGCCCTTCGGCGGTGTTCCAGCACACCTGCACCATGTCGCCCCGGCGGAAATCACCGTCGGCACCGGTGATGCCACCGGGCAGCAGCGAGGCGCCCTTCTCACGCATCGCCTGCGCCGCGCCCGCGTCGATCACGATCGCGCCATCGGCCAGGGGGGCATGGCGCAGCCAGTGCTTGCGCGCCGCCTCACGGCTGCGTGCGGCATGGATCCGGGTGCCGAACAGGCGATCCTGCGCCAGCGCGCGCACCACCTCGCCGCTACGGCCGTTGAACAGATAGGTTTCGATACCCAGCCGGCCGGCCTTGGCTGCGGCCTCCAGCTTGGTACGCATGCCCCCGGTGCCCGCGCGCGAGCCGGCGCCGCCGGCCATCGCCAGCACGTCCGGGCCCAGTTCCGGCACATCGTGCAGCGGCCGTGCGTCGGCCACGGTGCGCGGATCGGCGCTGTACAGGCCATCGATGTCGGTGGCGATGAACAATGCGTCGGCATCGACCAGCGCCGCCACGGTCGCGGCCAGGTTGTCGTTGTCGCCGAGCTTGAGTTCATCCACCGAGACGGTGTCGTTCTCGTTCACCACCGGCAGCGCACCCAGCCGCAGCAGTTCGGTGAGGGTGGCGCGGGCGTTGAGGTAGCGGCGGCGGTTGCGCAGGTCGTCGTGGGTCAGCAGCACCTGCGCGACCGGGCGCTCGAAGAAGCGCTGCCACAGGCCGATCAGCTGCGCCTGGCCAAGCGCAGCCAGTGCCTGCCGCGCGGCCATCGCAGCGCCCGGCGCATCGGCACGCGGCAGGATCGCGCGGCCGGCGGCGACCGCGCCCGACGAGACGATCACCACTTCGCGGCCAGCCAGCACATTGGCCGAGACGAACTGGGCCAGGCCAAGCGCGTGGCGTGGCGACAGGCCGCCTCCATCGGCAGCGAGCAGGCTGCTGCCCACCTTCAGTACGGCACGTCGCCATGGCGGCAGCGCCTGTTCGGGAAACGGCGAAGCGACGGGGGCGGCGTGCGGGGTCATGGCCGGGCTCTCAGCGCGTATTCCATTCGTGCACGGTCAGCTCGGAGGCCTGCATCGTCACCAGCGGATCCGTGGCGACGATGGCCTGCGCCTGTGCGAGGCTCTCCACGTTGCACAGCACGTAGGCACCGCCGCTGCCGTCGGCGAAACCACCGGTGAGCTGCAGTTGGCCCTGCGCACGCAGTCCATCGAGGAAATCCAGATGCGGCTGCACAGCGGCGGCACTGAAGCCGGGCCGGCGCATGGCCAGGACCAGATAGACGGTGCCCGCCATCAGGACAGCGCCTGCCAGCGCGCGCGCAGCTCATCCAGGCGCAGGTCCGATGCCGAACCCGGCGAGACACGCGCGGCCAGGCTGCCCTCCGGCGTGCGTCCCTGCCCTGCGCTGTCGGCACCTGCCGCGGCGGCCTTGTAGGCGTCGCGGAACGGCACGCCGGCCACGGCGGCCTCGACCGCGACGTCGGTGGCATACATGCCGGAGTCGATCGCCGCGCGCAGCCTGTCCTTGCGCCATTCCAGATTGGCCAGCAGCGCCGGCAGCAGTTCCAGCGCGGCCAGGCCGCGACCGAAGCCGTGGAAGATGGCCCCCTTGGACGACTGCAGATCACGATGGTAGCCGGACGGCAGCGACAGCAGCTGTTCGATTTCGGTGCGCGCCGCAGCAACGCTGGCGTGGGTGGCACGCATCAGTTCGATCACATCGGGGTTGCGCTTGTTCGGCATGATCGAGCTGCCGGTGGTGTACTGCGCCGGCAGTGCGACGAAGCCGAATTCGGCGCTGGTGAACAGGGACAGGTCCCAGGCGATGCGACGCAGGTCCAGGGTAGCGCCACCCAGCGCCTCCAGGGCGGCCAGCTCGAACTTGCCGCGCGACAGCTGTGCATAGATCGGTGATACCTGCATGCGCGCGAAACCGAGCGCGGCCGTGGTGTGCTCACGGTCCAGCGGCAGGTTCACGCCATACCCGGCGGCGGTGCCCAGCGGGTTGGCATCGACCAGCGCATGGGTGTCACGTGCACGGATGGCATTATCGATGAAGGCTTCCGCCCAGCCGGCCCACCACATGCCCGCCGAGGACACGACGGCTCGCTGGATGTGCGTATAGCCCGGCACCGGCAGGTCCTTTTCCGCCTGAGCGCGGTCGAGCGCGACCTTGGCCACCTCGGCGCTGAGCTGGGCGACGCGCTGCAGCTTTTCCTTCAGCCACAGGCGCGTGGCGACCAGGATCTGGTCATTGCGGCTGCGACCGGTGTGGATCTTGCGGCCGGCATCACCCAACCGCTCGGTCAGGCGCGCTTCGATCGCCGAGTGACCGTCTTCATAGCGCGTATCCAGCACGAAACGGCCTGCGCGGAAGTCGTCTGCCAGCACCTCCAGCTCGCGCAGCAGGCCCTCCAGCTCGCTGGCGGCGAGGATGCCGATGTGCTGCAGGCCCTGTGCATGCGCGGCGCTGGCCGCGATGTCATGCAGGAAGAACTCACGGTCGAGGATCACGTCATCGCCGGCGAGGAAGGTCTGGATCTGGGCGTCGACAGCGACGCCGGGTTTCTGCCAAAGAAGGTCTGCCATGGGGGCTCCGGATGCGGGTTCAGTGCGGGATCGACGTCAGTTCGTCGATGCCCAGCGCAAGGTTGAGATTCTGCATGGCCTGGGTGGCCGCGCCCTTCAGCAGGTTGTCCAGCGTCGCCACCACCACCACCCGCTTGCCACCCGGGGCCAGGGTGAAGCCACCGATCTGGGCACCGTGGCGGCCGGCGATGCGGCTGACCCACGGCGCGTCATCCACCACCTCGATGAGTGCTTCGCCGGCATAGGCCTGCTGGAAACGCTCGACGATCTGCTCGCGCGTCTGTGCGCGGTTCAACCACAGATTGGCGGTCAGGGTGATGCCGCGGAAATGGGGCGCCACATGCGGCATGAACTCCACTGCCACCCCCAGCTGCACCGACACCTCGCGCTCGTGCACGTGGTTGGTCAGCGCGTACGGCATCAGGTTGTCGGCCAGCAGTTCGACGTTGTTCTTGTCGGAGGGCGTGGTGCCCGCACCGGAGTAGCCGGACACGCCGAAGCACTGCGGGGGCCCGGCCAGCAGGTCCAGCAGCGGATGGATCGCCAGCTGCATCGCGGTGGCGTAGCAGCCAGGATTGCTGATGTGCTTCTGCCCGGTGTAGCGACCGCGGGTCAGCTCCGGCAGACCGTAGTACCAGCTGTGATCGAAGCGGTAATCGGCCGACAGGTCCACGATCACCGTATCGGGCCGGGCGCTTTCAAGCGCGGCCACGAACGGTGCGGCCAGGCCATTGGGCAGCGCCAGGATCACCGCGTCCACGCCCTTGGCCGCCACCGCGTCGGCGTCGAGGTTCTCGTAGCGCAGATCACCCTGCACTTCCGGGTGATGGTCAGACAGGCGCTGCCCTGCACGTTCGCGCGAGGATACGAACGCCAGGCGCAGGCGCGGATGCGCGGCAACGAGCTTGATCAGTTCGGCACCGGTATGGCCGCGGGCACCGATGATGCCCAGGGAGAAAATCGAATCGTTCATGCGTGGCTGTCCAGACGGTACTGCAGGTGGCGCTTCACGCCCTGCCATTCCGCATCGATGATGGAAAAGATGACGGTGTCGCGCGGCGTGCCGTCGGCATGCCGTTTGTGGTTGCGCAGCACGCCATCCTGCTTGGCCCCCAGGCGGGCGATGGCGGTGCGCGAGGTGGTGTTGAACCAGCTGGTTTCCAGCACCACGCTGATGCAGCCCATGACTTCGAAGGCATGCTGCAGCAGCAACAGCTTGGCCTCGGTATTGGCACCGGTACGCTGCGCGCGCGGTGCATACCAGGTATAGCCGAGACTGAGCCTGGGCACGGCGGCATCGAGGTCATAGAAGCGGGTGCTGCCGACGATGTCGCCAGCGGCATCACGGATGACGAAGGGCAGCACCCTGCCCTCCGCCTGCGCCTGCAGTGCGGCCTGTACGTAGGCGCCTGCCTGTGCCGGCGCCGGCACCTGGGTGTACCAGAGCCGGTCCAGTCCGCTGCCTTCCAGCGCGGCACGCAGGCCGTCCACGTGTCCCTGCTGCAAGGGCTGCAGCGTCACATGCTGGCCGCGCAGGGTCGGCACCGTCGCCCAGGTGTCGGTGACGGTCATCGTTCAGCCCTGCAGGCTCGGTGCGCGTGCAGCGCAGTGATCGACATAGGTGCGGATGCGGTCGATGCCATCGGCACCGAACCAGAACACCTTCCACTGGTCCTGCTTGTAGCAGCCGTCGGATTCGGCGTAGTAGAAGTGGTTGATCGGATTGCCGTGACGCGAGCGCCAGAACAGCTGAGGCGTTTCCTCCAGCATCACGTTCCAGACCGCACGCCCCAGGCCCTCGCCCTGCGCATCATCGAGCACGGCGAACTTGTCCAGATAGACACCTTCGGCCTCGTTGGTCAGGATGACGGCCGTCCGATAGTTCTCGCTGACGTACGCGCGCAGCAGCCTGGTCTTCTGGAAGTAGTCCGGCACCAGGGTGCGGCCGAAGCTGGATTCGATCAGGCCCTTCAGGCGTGGCAGATCCAACTCGTCCCACGTGGCCGCGCGCAGCACCTTCTCGCCCTTGCGCACCAGCGTGCCTGAGCCCTTGTGGGTGAACAGTTCCTTGGCCAGATCGGCCGGGCGGGTGATCGACACCGACGATTCCAGCGGCAAGCGATCGAGCAGATCCTTGATCTGTTCGATCTTGACCTTCATGCCGCCGTGGATCCACGGCTGTGCGATCAGGTGGTCGTACTCGGTGGACAGGTTGATCGAATCGATGACGTTGCCCGCCTCGTCCAGCAGGCCACCGGTACCGGTCAGGAAGATGATCTTGTACGGCTGCAGTTCCTGCACCAGTTCGTTGGCGGCAAAGTCGGCATTGACGTTCAGGATCTGTCCGCCGGCGGTCTCACCCAGGCTGGTGATGACCGGGATCGATCCGGCGCGCAGGCTGGCTTCGATCGGCGCCAGGTTGACCTTCTTCACTTCACCGACCAGGCCGTAGGTGTCCACGTCCAGGTACTCGGCCTCGAACACGCCACCGGTGATCGAGGTGGCACGCGCTCCATTCTGCTGCAGGGCTTCGACAAGGCGCAGGTTGGATTGCTGGAACACCCGGCGCACGATCGCCAATGCTTCCGGCGAGGTCACGCGCAGGCCGTTGACGGTCTGCTTCTCGATGCCGGCAGCGGACAGCTCGGCATCCAGCTGAGGGCCGGCACCGTGCAGCACGATCGGGGTCAGCCCGACTTCCTGCAGGAAGGACAGCGAGGAAGTCAGCGCTTCAAGATCGTCGCGCAGCACGGCGCCACCGACCTTGACCACGGCGAAGCGCTTGGCGTCCAGCTGCGAGAAGCGCTTGAGGTACTGGCTGATCTCCTTCGCGCTGGCCATGCTGGACAGCAGGCGCACGATGGTCTGGCGGGTCTGGCGGTGGGGCTGGAGGGCAGGAGACATTTCGGTTTCGTCACGGGCGGCGGTCGCCGCGTTGCAGTTCCACCATGCCGGGGCATGGCGGCGTTGTGGGGTTGATCAGGCGCCGGCGCCGATGATGCGGTGCACGGCGTCGGTATAGCGTTGCAGCTGCTCCAGCGTCACGAACTCATCGGCCGTGTGGGCCTGGGCAATGTCGCCGGGGCCGAACACCAGCGTGGTATAGCCTGCCGCGGAGAACAGCGATGCCTCGGTCCAGAAGTCCACCGCGTTGCCGATCGGCAGCTCCAGTGCATCGGCCACGTCACGCGCCAGCAGACGGCGGTTCTCGGCTTCGGCGATGTCACCGGCCGGGAGGCTGGGGCCACGGAAGGTTTCGGTGAACAGCGCGGCTTCCGGTTCGGCAAGACCCGCGAAGGTCGCCAGCAGCGCATCGATGTCCATCGAGGGCAAGGGGCGGAAGCCGAAACGCACTTCGGCTGCCGGTGCGATCATGTTGGCCTTGATCCCGCCTTCGACGCGCCCGATGTTGAAACGCAGGCCGGTCAGGCCACCGAAGCGTGCAGATGCAAGGGAATCCACATGATCCAGGGCCCGATTGCCCCAGCGCATCGCCTGGTGCAGCGCACTGGCGGCGGCATCCTGCCTGCCGGACGCATGGCCCGCACGGCCGGCGAACTGCATCAGCACCGAGCTGATGCCACGGTGCGCGAGCACGGCCTCGCTCATGGTCGGCTCGGCCACCAGCACCGCGTCATAGGCAATGCCACGGGCCAGGAACGCGGCGATGCAGCGTGGATCGTTGGCTTCCTCGTCGCTGGAGAACAGGAACGCGGCGTCGCCGTCACTGGCATTGGCCGCAGCCACCAGCGCCGCCGCAGCGCCCTTGATGTCACACACGCCCAGGCCGACCACACGATCGTCCAGGCGGCGCATCACGTGCGGGTCGGCAGTCCAGTGTGGCGAATCCGGCACCGTGTCCAGATGCACGTTGAACAGGTACTTCGGTGTGCCGCGCACGGCATACAGGCTGACCGCACCGGCCCCGTGATCGATCACTTCAACGGTGAAACCCGGCAGGTTGGCGCGCAGGTAATCGAAGATGCCAGCGGTGCTGATCGCGCGCGGCGGGTTGCGGGTGTCGAAGGACACCAGGGCCTGCAGGTGATCGAGTGTCTGTTCAAGCATGAATCAACAGTTCCTGTGAAATTCCGCCGGGCATGGCCCGGCGCTACCGTATCGCCTCTGCTGGAGCGCCCCAGCGCAATCGCGGTCAACCGCGATTGACCTGCGCGTACAGCGTGGAGCTCATGCCGAACAGCTTGATGAAGCCTTCCGCCTCTTCCACGCCCCAGTCGGCCGACTGCGCATAGGTGGCGCCCTTGGTGTTGAGCAGATGCGGCGACTTCACCGCCACCGCGTCCACGCGCCCACCACGGGTCTCCAGTACCACTTCGCCGTTGACCTTGGCCTGCGAGGACTTCAGGAACGCCTCGATGTCGGTCTTCAGCGGGTCGTGATAGAAGCCTTCGTAGACCAGCTCCACCCACTTGCGCGCCACGTCCGGCTTGAAGCGGTTCTGCTGCTTGGTCAACACCGCGTCTTCCAGCGCGCGGTGGGCGGCCAGCAGCGAAACCAGGCCGGGGGCCTCGAACACGATGCGGCCCTTCAGGCCGATCACGGTGTCGCCGGTGTACACGCCACGGCCCACGCCGTAGGGAGCGAACAGCTTGTTGAGCTGTGCCAGGATCTGGTCGCCCGGCAATGCCTTGCCGTCGAGCTCGACCGCTTCGCCCTCGACGAACTTCAGGGTGACGGTCAGCGCCTGTTCCGGCCATTCACTGCGCGGCGAGCACCAGCCACGTGCGCCCTCGCCCGGAGCTTCCCAGCGGTCGATCTCGCCACCGGACATGGTCACGCCCAGCAGGTTCTCATTGATGGTGTAGGCCTGCTGCTTGGCGCGCACGCCGAAACCACGCTCTTCCAGGTACTTCTGTTCGTAGGCGCGGGTCTGGGTGTGCTCCTTCTGGATCTCGCGGATCGGCGCGATGATCTGGTAGTCGCCCAGCGCCTTCACCGCCAGATCGAAGCGGACCTGGTCGTTGCCCATGCCGGTGCAGCCGTGGGCGATGATGTTGGTGCCCAGCTCGGCGGCACGCTTCAGCGCGGCATCGACGATCAGGTAGCGGTCCGAGACCAGCAGCGGGTACTGGCCCTGGTAGCCCTCGCCCGCCCACACGAACGGCTTGACGAAGCCCTCCCAGATGGCCGGGCCACCGTTGACGGTGACATGGCTGGTCACGCCCAGCTCGGCGGCACGCTTCTCGATGAAATCACGCTCTTCATCATCCACGCCGCCGGTGTCGGCGAACACGGTATGCACGTTGTAGCCGCGCTCCTGCAGGTACGGCACGCAGAAGCTGGTATCGAGGCCACCGGAGAAGGCGAGGACGACGTCTTTGTTGCTCATGGGGGGTAATGTCCTGGTAGCGCCGGGCCATGCCCGGCGGGGTTTTTGAATGGGAAAGAATCAGCGCCCGGCAACCGCCGCCATGATCGCCTTCTGTACGTGCAGGCGGTTCTCGGCCTCGTTGATGGCGATGCACTGCGGCGAGTCCATCACCGCGTCGGTCGCCTTCACGTTGCGGCGCAGCGGCAGGCAGTGGCTGAAGACACCGTTGTTGGTCAGTGCCATCTTGCGTTCGTCGACGATGAAGTGCTTGAACTGGTCGCGGATCGGCTTTTCCGGCTCCCAGTTGCCGAAGAACGGCAGCGCGCCCCAGCTCTTGGCGTAGACCACATCGGCACCGGCGTAGGCGCTGTCGATGTCATGGCTGATCTTCAGCGAACCGCCGCTCTCGGCCACGTTCTGCTCGGCCCAGCCCATGTAGCGGTCGTCGAGAATGTAGTCGGCGGTCGGGCACAGCAGGGTCACGTCCATGCCCATGCGGGTGGCGATGGTCAGCGCCGAGTTGGCCACGGCGGTATTCAGCGGCTTGGGATGATAGGTCCAGGTCAGCACGTACTTCTTGCCGCGCAGGTCCTGGGTGCCGAAGTGCTCCTGCAGCGCCATCACGTGAGCCAGTTCCTGGCACGGGTGGGTGATGGTCTCCATGTTGATCACCGGCACCGGCGAATACCTGGCGAAGCTGTTGAGCACGATGTCCTGGCGGTCATAGGCCCAGTCCACGAACTTCGGGAACGCGCGCACGGCGATGATGTCGCAGTAGCGGCCCAGCACCTTGGCCACTTCGGCGATATGTTCTTCGGTATCGCCGTCCATCACCGTACCGAGGTTGAACTCGATCGGCCACGCATCCTTGCCCGGTTGCAGCACCACCGCGTGCGCACCCAGCTGGAACGCGCCCAGCTCGAAGCTGGTGCGGGTGCGCATCGACGGATTGAAGAACACCAGCGCGATCGACTTGCCCTTGAGCTGGTCGCCGAGCTTGTTGCGCTTGAACAGCGCTGCCTGGGTCAGCAGCGCATCAAGCTCGCTGCGGCTCCAGTCCTGGGTGTTCAGGAAGTGCTTGGGGGACATCATCTTTCCTTGCGTGGCGGCGTCAGGTTCGACGCGGTGGAAGGGAAATGCGGAAACCAAAGGTGGGGTGAAATCGTTGCAGTTGAAGCTTTCAGGAAGCGGAAACGAAAAAACCCAGCCGGCGGGCTGGGTTTCTATCGGACGAACAGCAAAAAGCTCCGGTTACCCAGCGAGAATGTGGGGTTCCGGTCGACGGGCACGCGAGGTCATGCCCGACGCCTGTCGGGCTGCGCTGCTGTCGTGCTGGAAGTCGGTGAGCTTCATGGCCGGGCATCTTTGCACGCGGCCGGCGCCGGCGCAAGGGGCCGGGGTCCCAGAATCAGGGATTGCTGGCGGTGCCCTGCTCCGGGCCGACCCAGGGCGTGATCGAGACCCGGACCTTGAGCCGGTTGCCAGGGTCTTCCGGCAGGCGCGAGCGGTACTTGGTGCCCCTGTAGACGTAATCCACGTCGTAGGCGATGGGCCGACGGAACTCGCGCCCGACGGGAACGATCCGGCAGTCGCGGGTCAGCATCGGCCCGTTGTTGGTGGGACCGGTGGGCGCGGCCGGCGTCTCGGCTGCGGTCTCGTCCACCGCCTCCTCGTCGCTGCGCTTGAACATCGAGCGCACCGAGTCCCAGAAGCGGCTGATCCGGCCCTTGTCCTCCGTCGGCTCCTCGCCGGTGACGTTCACCGGGGCCAGGGTCCGGGTCGACACCGGCTCGCAGTGCTCCTCGGTCCGGGTCGCGCGCAGGGTCTGGAACACCGGCTCGACGTTCAGCACCTGGGCGTAGTCGAACTTCACGTTCTCCACGATCACCACCCGGTTGCGGGGCTCCCCCTCCTGGGCCAGAGCCACGGCCGGCAACGCCGACAGCCAGGCCAGGGTCAGCAACGCGGTGGATTTCATTGGCGACGGGAGCAAGGACACGGCAATAGTGTAGGCAGTGACGAGCGCAAGGGGCTGAACATTACCCGTCCGCGCCGCTCCTGCCCACCCCACCTGGGTGGCCCCCGGGTCCACCGGTGGCAGGCGGTCGCCCCAAAGGGGGCCGACACGTTCTAAAATCGCAGGCTTGTCCCCCAGCCACACCCCCATGACCCTGCGCCTGCACAACAACCTGACACGCCAGCTCGAACCGTTCATTCCGCTCGACCCGGCCTGTCCGACCCTGTATGTGTGCGGCCCGACGGTCTACAACTACGTGCACATCGGCAATGCCCGTGGGCCGGTGGTGTTCGGGGTGCTGGCCGACCTGCTGCGGCGGCGTTTCGGCGCCCTGCGCTACGCCCGCAACATCACCGACGTGGATGACAAGATCAACACGGCCGCGCGCGAACAGGGGGTGCCGATCAGCACCATCACCGACCGTTTCGCCGCCGCCTACCGCGAGGACATGGCCGCGCTGGGCGTGGTGCCGCCGGACATCGAACCGGAAGTGACCGCGCACATGCCGCAGATCATCACCATGATCGAGCAGCTCATCGCCAACGGTCATGCCTATGCCGCCGAGGGCCACGTGCTGTTCGCCGTTGCCAGCTTCGATGGCTACGGCAAGCTCTCCCGCCGCGACCCGGAAGAAATGCTGGCCGGCGCCCGCGTCGATGTCGCGCCGTACAAGCGCGATCCAGGCGATTTCGTGCTGTGGAAGCCGTCCACCGACGACCTGCCGGGCTGGGCCTCGCCGTGGGGCCGTGGCCGCCCCGGCTGGCACATCGAATGCTCGGCGATGGCTGCCGCCCATCTGGGCGAGACCATCGACATCCATGCCGGTGGTGTCGACCTGCAGTTCCCGCATCACGAGAACGAAATCGCGCAGAGCGAATGCGCCCATGGCGGAAAGATCTTCGCCCGCTTCTGGCTGCACAACGGCATGCTCAATTTCGGCGGTGCCAAGATGAGCAAGTCGCTGGGCAACATCGAACGCGTGCACGACCTGGTGCGCCAGCACCCGCCGGAAGCGCTGCGCCTGGCCCTGCTGTCGGCCCACTACCGGCAGCCGCTGGACTGGTCCGACGCGCTGATCGAACAGTCGGTGCGCACGCTGGACCGCCTCTACGGCACCCTGCGCGAGCTCGCCGCGGTTCCGGCCGTGGCGGTGATCCCGGCCACGATCGAGGCAACCCTGGATGACGACCTCAACACGCCGCAGGCACTGGCCGAACTGGCGCGCATCGCCGCCGAAGCACGCCGCGCCATCGAGCCGGCCGAACAGGCGCGCCTGAAAGGCGAGCTGCTCGGTGCGGGTCTGGCGCTGGGCCTGCTGCAGGCCGACCCGGCGCAGTGGTTCGGCACCGTTGCCCACGGTGATGGCGAGGATGCGCGCATCCAGGGCCTCATCGATGAACGCGCCGCCGCCAAGAAGGCGCGTGACTTCGCCCGCTCCGATGCCATCCGCGACCAGCTGGCCGCCGAAGGCATCGTGCTGGAAGACACCCCGCAGGGCGTGCGCTGGTCGCGCAAGCGCGGCTGATCCGCGCCCGCCACGCCCCCACCGAAGAGATTGCAGTGATCGACTCCCCGTTCCCGCTTGAACCCACCACCGCCGAGGCCCAGGCCGCCATCGCCGAGGAATTCGGCTTCTTCGGCGACTGGTCCGAGCGCTACCAGTACCTGATCGACCTCGGCCGCAAGCTGCCGGCCTTCCCCGAAGAGTGGAAGACCGAAGAACACCGCCTGCTCGGCTGCCAGTCGATGGTCTGGATCGTTCCGGAAGGCAATGCGCAGTCGCTGCGCTTCCACGCCATCAGTGATTCGGCGATCGTCTCCGGCCTGATCTTCCTGGCCCTGCGTGTCTATTCCGGGCGCTCGGCACAGGAAATCCTGGACACGCAGCCGAGCTACATCCAGGACATCGGCCTGGCCCGCCATCTTTCGCCGACCCGCAGCAACGGCGTCGCAGCGATGCTGGCCTTCATCCGCGAGACGGCGCAGGCCCAGCTGCAGCGCGGACACCCGTGAGCGGGACCGCCCCGGCCGAAGACACGGCGCTGGGCCTGCTGGCCCGGCCGGGCTTCGCCAAGCTGCTGGCCTACCGCATCTTCGCCATGTTGTCCTACCAGGTGGTGGCCGTCACCGTCGGCTGGCACATCTACGAAGTTACCCGCAATCCGTTCTCGCTGGGCCTGATCGGTCTGGCCGAAGTGCTGCCGTTCTTCTGCGTGGCCCCGTTCGCCGGCTATCTGGTCGACCATCTACCGCGGCGCAAGCTGGGAATGGTCGCCTGCTCCGGCCTGATCGCCACCGCACTGGTACTGACCAGCGTCGCCATGGGCTGGCTGCCGTTCCACGGCGTATGGCCGATCTATGCGGCGATCGCACTGACCGGCATGGTCCGTGCCTTTCTTTCGCCGATCTACAATGCATTGTTCGCCCGCGTGCTGGCGCGCGAGCAGTTCGCACGCGGTGCGGGACTGGGCGCCGTGGTGTTCCAGGCCGGCATGGTGGTGGGTCCGGCGCTGGGCGGCGTACTGGTCGGCCTGGGAGGCAAGGGGCTGTCCTATGGCGTGGCGACGGCCTTCGCGCTGGTGGCAGTGGCCTGCCTGGCCACGCTGAAGGTGGAGGAACCGGTGCACAGCGGCCCCGCAGCACCGATCTTCCAGAGCATCGCCGAAGGTGCGCGCTTCGTGGTCGGCAACCGCATCATGGTCGGCGCGATGGCGCTGGACATGTTCTCGGTGCTGCTGGGCGGCGTGGTGGCAATGCTGCCCGCCTTCCTGCATGAGATCCTGCACCATGGACCCGAAGGGCTGGGCATCCTGCGCGCTGCGCCCGCTCTGGGCTCGATCGGCGTGGGCCTGTGGCTTGCCCGGCACCCCCTGCACCGCAACGCCGGCCGGGTGCTGCTGTCTGCGGTCGCGGGCTTCGGGCTGTGCGTGATCGGTTTCGGGCTGTCGCAGCACTTCTGGCTGTCGGCGCTGATCCTGCTGTTCTACGGCGCCTTCGATGGCGTGTCGGTGGTGGTCCGCTCGACCATCCTGCAGCTGGCGACGCCCGAGGAAATGCGTGGGCGGGTATCGTCGATCAACGGCATCTTCATCAGTTCGTCCAACGAACTGGGCGCCTTCTATGCCGGCACGATGGCACGACTGCTGGGCCTGGTACCGGCAGTGGTGCTGGGGGGCTTCGCGGTGCTGAGCGTGGCCGGCATCACAGCATGGAAGAACCCGACGCTGCGGAAGTTGAATCTTCGCGACCTGCAGTGAACCTGCAGAGCCGAGCCCGTGCTCGGCTGCGCATTTCCGTGCGCCCACGCAGCGGTTGCGCCGGGCCGCGCCCGGCGGGCTTCTTCCGCGACCGCGGCGGGGTGTAACTTTCTTTGCTCGTGCAAAGAAAGTCACCAAAGAAACACGCCGCCATCCGCGAGCCGGCGCTGCGCGCCAGTGCCCTGCGGTGCTCGGCTCGCTACAAGGCGGACCCAACAGCCGCGAGCGCACGCATGACCGCTCCTGGTAGAGCCAAGCCATGCTTGGCTGCTTTTGCTTTTGCTTTTGCTATTCCTTGCCCTCCGGCTTCGGCCTGAGCCGAGCGTGGGCTCGGCTCTACATCGGCCGCGCACGCAGGGATGCGTCGAGAGCCTGTCGGTGGGGCCGGGCAGGACCGTCCGCGGCATGGATACCGCGGCCGAGCTTACACCCGCGGGCTCCACCCGATACCCGGAAGGCGCTGCTCTACACAGCCAACGTGAACCCAACAAAAAACCCTGCCAAGGCCGGGTTTTCTGCATGACCAGACAACGACCGGGAATCAGTCGCCCTGCTGCTTCTGCAGGTGCTCCCAACGCTCCTGGGCGTCGATGGTGCGCTCGGCCGTGAGACGGGCTTCCAGGCGCTCCAGACCGATCTCTTCACCCGTGTCCACGCAGTAGCCGTAATCACCGGCTTCCAGGCGCTTGAGCGTGCTGTCGATCTTGCCGATCAGCTTGCGGTAGCGGTCGCGGGTGCGCAGCTCCAGCGAGTTCTCGGTCTCACGGGTCGCACGCTCGGCCTCGTCGCCGATGTCACGCACTTCCTCGCGCAGATTCTCGATGGTCTGCTTGGACTCCTCCACCAAGTCCGCGCGCCAGTTCTGCAGGCGCTGGCGGAAGTACTCCTGCTGCAGCGGGCTCATGTATTCCTCTTCCGACGACGGCTTGTAACCGGCCGGCAGGATCGGGCGGCCGGTGGCCTCGTCGGTCTTGTACTCGACGACCTTGTACTTGCTGCGCGGGGCCGGGGCGGCCGAGCGGGCGGCGACGGCCACGGCGACCTTGCCGACAGGGCGCGACACGGTCTTCGGAGCGGGATCGGATTTCACGGCGGTTTTGGCAGGCGATTTCGAAACGGGCACGGGATTCTTGGATTGCGGGGCGGTCGACGCGGAAGGTGCAGCGGCCGAGGCCGGCTTGGATGCCGGTTTGGCTGCAGCACCTGCCGCGGTCTTGGCCGGGACAGGCTTGGCCGGAGCCTGCGTTGCGGCAGGCTTCGGTGCGGACTTCACTACGGGGGCCGGTGCCGGCGTGGCAGCCGGCGTGGCGATATTCTTGGTGACCTTCTTTACAGCGGCAGGCTTGGCCGCCGGCTTGAGCGCCGCGGCCTTCTTTGCCGCTGGCGGTGCAACCGGCTTTTTCACCGCCGCCTTCGGCGCCGGCTTGGCTGCCGGCTTCTTCGCAGCCGGTTTGGCAGCAGCCTTCTTGACCGGCACCGCCTTGCTGGCGGCCTTTTTCACTGCCGGCGCCTTCTTGCTGGCAGCAGCAGGTTTGGCCTTGACCGGCGCAGCGGCCTTCTTGACGGCCGCTTTGCTTGCCTTGGCCGGCGTTTTTTTCGCGGTGGCCTTCCTGGCCGCCGGTTGCGAGGACGCTGCCTTGGTCGCCGGCTTGGCCGCCGGCTTCTTGACAACGGGCTTTGCCGCCAACTTCTTCACAACAGGCTTGGCGGTTTTCTTGGCGGCCTTTGCGGCCTTCTTTGCAGTTTTTTTAGCAGCCACGAAACGCTCTTCCTTGGATTCCCCGGGGCCCGGGAAAGCGGGCCTTTATAGCCTACCCGACCCGCAGCAGCAACCTCGACAGCCCCGCTCCATTCAGTCCTGGAGTCAAGGCCCCCAAGGGGCAGTCCGACGAACACGGACCGCCTCGCGCGGTACGGAACCTGGCCGGCACCCGAAGGTGCCGGTACCGGTCGCAGGCCATCGGCGACATGCGACCAACGGCCCATCCTGCACAAATGCGGCCTTCATGCCAACTGGCATAAGATGACTGGGTGATCTCGCGCCTGCTCATTGCCCTGCTGCGCTTCTACAAGCGCTTCATCAGCCCCCTGCTGGGGCCACGCTGCCGTTTCGTGCCCAGCTGTTCTGAATACGCGATGGAAGCCATCTCCCTGCATGGCCCGCTGCGCGGCAGCTGGCTGGCCGCGCGCCGGCTCGGCCGCTGCCACCCCTTCCACCCCGGCGGTGTCGACCTCGTGCCCGAACGCACCGACACCCCTTCATGCCGTTGCACAGGAAAACACTGACATGTCCTCCACGCTCATCACCAATGCCCGCATGGTCAATGAAGGCCGCACCTTCGACGGCGACCTGCGCATCGAGAACGGTCGCATCGCGCAGATCGGCACCGGGCTGGCGCCGCGCGAGGGCGAGCAGGTGGTGGACGCCGCCGGCCGCTGGCTGTTGCCCGGCATGATCGACGACCAGGTGCACTTCCGCGAGCCGGGCCTGACCCACAAGGGCGATATCGCCAGTGAATCGGCAGCGGCCGTGGCCGGTGGCCTGACCAGCTTCATGGACATGCCCAACACCAATCCGCCGACGCTGGACTCCACCATCCTGGAAGCCAAGTACGAACTGGCGCGTGGCCGCGCCTGGGCCAACTACGGCTTCTACCACGGGGCCAGCAACGACAATCTTGAGGCCATCCGCCAGCTCGATCCGAAGAAGGCGCCGGGCGTGAAAGTGTTCATGGGCGCGTCCACCGGCAACATGCTGGTGGACAACCCGGAAACACTGGACGCGATCTTCCGCGAGTGTCCGACCCCGATCATCACGCACTGTGAAGACACGCCGATGATCGATGCCAACCTGAAAGCCTTCCAGGAAAAATACGGCGACGCGCTGACCCCGGACATGCACCCGGACATCCGTTCGCGCGAAGCGTGCATCAAGTCGACGCGGCTGGCGCTGTCGCTGGCACGCAAGCACGGCACCCGCCTGCACGTCCTGCATATCTCCACCGCCGACGAACTGGCACTGTTCGAGAAGGGCCCGCTGATCCGGGCCGATGGCAGCCGCAAGCAGATCACCGCCGAAACCTGCGTGCACTTCCTGCACTTCGCCCGCCCGGATTACGCCACCAAGGGCAACTTGATCAAGTGCAATCCGGCCATCAAGGACGTGGCCGACCGCGAGGCGATCACCGCCGCGCTGGCCGACGACGTGCTGGACGTGCTGGCCACCGACCATGCCCCGCACACCTGGGAGGAGAAGCAGAAGCCCTATGCGCAGGCGCCGTCCGGCCTGCCGCTGGTGCAGTACGCGCTGGTGGCCGCACTGGAGCGCGTGCACGAGGGCAAACTGACCCGTGAGCAGGTGGTGCAGAAATTCGCGCATGCCCCGGCCCAGCTGTTCGACGTGGAGCAGCGCGGCTTCCTGCGCGAAGGCTATTTCGCCGATCTCGTGCTGGTGGAAGACGTGCCGTTCACGGTCAAGCGCGAGGACGTGCTCTCCAAGTGCGGCTGGTCGCCGTTTGAAGGCACGACCTTCCGGTCGCGCATCGCCTCCACCTGGGTCAACGGCCAGCGGGTGTGGGACGGCAGCGCACTGGTGGGCGAGCCCGCCGGCCAGCGCTTGACCTACGACCGCTGATGCGTCGGGTCCTCATGCTGGGGGTGCTGGTTGCCGCCCCCCTCTGGGCCGCATCTGCGGCGCAGGCCCAGGACGGCATCGGCAGCCTGATCGACAGCCGTGTGGTGTTTCCTGCCAGTGCGTCGCAGGGCGCGCTGGTGATCGGCAAGGTTCCCGCCGGCAGCCGCGTGCAGTATGCCGGCCGCTCGCTGCGCGTGAGCGGTTACGGCAGCGTGGTGTTCGGTATCGGCCGTGATGAAAAGGGACCGCTGCGCGTGCAGGTGCAGCGCCCGGACGGCGGCAGCGAAACGGCCACCATCACGGTGACGCCGCGTGACTGGCCGACCGAACGGGTCAACGGTGTGCCGCCGAAGACGGTCAATCCTCCGCCCGCCATTGCCGAACGGATCAAGCGCGAGCAGGCGCAGGTGACCGCCGCGCGTGCCCGCGATGATGACCGCACCGACTTCACCCAGACCTTCATCTGGCCGGTGCAGGGCCGCATCAGCGGCCGCTTCGGCAACGCCCGCGTCTACAACGGCCAGCCCGGTGCCGGCCATTCCGGCATGGACATCGCGGTACCGACCGGCACGCCGGTGAAGGCACCCGCTGCCGGGGTGGTCACCTTCGCCGGCCCCGACCTGTACCTGACCGGTGGCACGCTACTGATCGACCATGGCTACGGCGTCAGCTCGAACTTCCTGCATCTGTCGCGCATCGACGTCAAGGTCGGTGATCGCGTCGAGCAGGGCCAGGTCATTGCCGCGGTTGGCGCCACGGGCCGTGCCACCGGACCGCATCTGCACTGGGGCATGAACTGGTTCGACACCCGCATCGATCCGCTGCTGGTGCTGGAGCGGAAGTAACCCGCGTGCCCCCTCGCCGGGGGGGGGGGGGGGGGGGGCCGGGGCCCCCCCCACGCTGTGCAGCCGGGGCATGCCCGGCTGCGTCCGTCAGGGCACCGGCCACGCGCCGCGTGCCCCTCCATGCACGATCCATCCCGATCGCGCACAATCAGGGGCATGCACCCGATCCGCACGTCCCTGCTGCTCTCGGCCTGCCTGCTGCTGGCCGCCTGTGCGTCCGCTCCGCCGGAGCCGCGCAATCCGCTCGCGACCTGGGTGCCCTCGCCGAACCACAACGCGCGGGGTCCGGTCATCATCGTCATCCACCACACCGAACAGGATTCGGTGCAGCAGAGCCTGCGCACGCTGCGCACCGCCAACAGTGGCGGCCGGGTCAGCGCGCATTACCTGATCGGCGCCGACGGCCATCGCTACCAGCTGGTGAGCGATCAACGTCGTGCCTGGCATGGCGGCACGGGCCGATGGGGCACCATCACCGACCTCAACTCGGCGTCCATCGGCATCGAGCTGGACAACAACGGCCGCACACCCTTCAGCGCGGCGCAGATCGAATCGTTGATCGTGCTGCTGCGCGACCTCACCGCGCGCTTGGACATTCCGCCGCGGCAGGTCATCGGCCACGCCGACCTGGCGCCGACGCGCAAGCAGGATCCCAGCCGTTTCTTCCCGTGGCAGCAGCTGGCAGAGGCCGGCTTCGGCGTGTGGCCGCGTGCCAGCGATGGCCCCGCACCGGAAGGCTTCGATGCCTGGAATGCGCTGGCCCGCTTCGGTTACCCGCTGGAGGATAGGGACGCGGCGGTAGCTGCGTTCCACCGTCGATTCCGTGGCAGCGATGATCTGCCGAAGACGCTGGATGCGGAAGACGCGCGCATCCTGTACTCGCTGCTGCTGCAGACGCCGTGACCGGCAGCGCCGGGTCGGAATGCCGGTAGCGCCGGGCCATGCCCAGCGAGCGCACAGCGCGGGATCCGCTTTCCGCCGGCCATGGGCCCGCGCTACACCTGCATGAGGTTGCCGGGCCAGCACCCGCCCCACTACATTGCGACCATGATCACTGTTAAGTCGTTGCCGCACGCGCTGCTCCTCCTGCTCGGTGCAGCCCTGCTCGCCGCGTGTTCCACCACCGGCACCCGCCCAGGCACGCCTGCCGCTGCCACGCCCGCTGCGGCCACCTACGCCAGGGTTGAATGGAGTGCGCTGCCACCGGTCTCGGACAGCGACCTGCAGGCCGGCTTCGTCGCCTGGCGCAGCAGCTGCACCCGCCTGAAGAACGATGCGGTCTGGGCCAGACCCTGCGCCACAGCCGCTGCGGTTTCAGACAAGGACCCGGCCGACATCCGCCAGTTCCTGCAGCGTGATCTGGACGTCTATGCGCTGCGTGCGGGTGGCCAGCAGGCCGAAGGCCTGATCACCGGCTACTACGAGCCGATCTACCCCGGCAGCCTCAGCCGCACGGACACGGCAACAGTGCCGGTCTATGGCACCCCCGATGATCTGATCGTGGTGCAGCTGGACAGCGTCTACCCCGAACTGAAGGGCAAGCGCCTGCGCGGCCGCCTGGACGGCAAGGTACTCAAGCCCTATGACGACGCAGGCACCATCGCCGGCAAGGGTGCCAAGGCGCCGGTACTGGCCTGGCTGACCGATCCGATGGACCTGCAGCTGCTGCAGATCCAGGGCTCGGGCCGGGTGCGCCTGGCCGATGGCACGCAGGTGCGGCTGGCCTACGCCGAGCAGAACGGCCATCCCTATCGCGCCATCGGCCGCTGGCTGGTGGAGCAGGGGGAGCTGCGCAAGGAAGACGTCACCATGGACGCCATCCGCACGTGGGCGAAGGCCAATCCCGCGCGTGTTCCGGAGCTGCTGCGCAGCAATCCCAGCTACGTGTTCTTCGTGCGCAGCGCCGACAGCCCGGAAGGCCCGCGCGGTTCGTTGAACGTACCGCTGACTGCCGGCTACAGCGTTGCCGTGGATCGCACCGTGGTACCGCTGGGCAGCCTGCTGTGGCTGTCGACCACCCGTCCGGACGGTACGCCGCTGGTACGCCCGGTGGCCGCGCAGGATACCGGTGGCGCCATTGCCGGCGAAGTCCGCGCCGACCTGTACTGGGGCACCGGTGATGCCGCTGGGAAGCTGGCCGGCGACATGAAGCAGCAGGGCAGCCTGTGGATGCTGTGGCCGAAGGGCGTGGCGCTGCCGGCCCGCTGACCGCTGACCGCAGACCGCTGACCGCAGACCGGGCCGCGGCGATGCCCGCGCGAGGTAGCGGTCGCGGGCCATGGGGATTGGCGGACGAATGGTCAAATTTTAAGGACTTTACGTAGCAAACAGTCCCGGAAAGGGGCGCAAAGTGGACCTGTCGAAACCCACTCACTTCGCAGGAGATTCCACCATGAACACCGTCACCCGCACCCTGGCCGCCACTGCCCTGGCTCTGTCCCTGCAGGCCGGCCTGTCCGCCCAGGCTGCGCAAGCGGCGCCCTCCACCGCCGTCACCGCCGTCGCCCGTACCGCCAGCACCCTCACCACCGCCGATGGCGTGCAGCTCTACTACAAGGACTGGGGTCCGAAGGATGGCCCGGTGGTCACCTTCAGCCACGGCTGGCCGCTGGACTCGGACAGCTGGGAATCGCAGATGATCTTCCTGGCCGACCATGGCTACCGCGTGATCGCGCATGACCGCCGCGGTCATGGACGCTCCAGCCAGCCGTGGGAAGGCAACGACATGGACCACTATGCCGATGACCTGGCCACGGTGATCAACACGCTGGATCTGCATGACGTGACGCTGGTGGGCTTCTCCACCGGGGGGGGCGAAGTGGCGCGCTACATCGGCCGCCATGGTACCGGCCGGGTGAAGAAGGCCGTGCTGATCAGCTCGGTGCCGCCGCTCATGCTCAAGACCGCCGACAACCCCGGCGGCGTACCGATCGAAGTGTTCGATGGCCTGCGCAAGGCGCAGCTGGAAAACCGCTCGCAGCTGTACCGCGACATTCCCTCCGGCCCGTTCTATGGCTTCAACCGCCCCGGCGCGAAGGTTTCGCAGGCCATGATCGACGCCTGGTGGGCGCAGGGCATGCTGGGCGGGCACAAGAACACCTACGATTCGATCGCCGCATTCTCGGCAACCGATTTCCGCCAGGACCTGAAGAAGTTCGACGTGCCGACGCTGGTGATCCACGGTGATGACGATCAGATCGTGCCGATCGACGTTGCCGGCCGCATGTCGGCCAAGCTGATCAAGGGCGCCCGCCTGATCGTCTACCCGGGTGCGCCGCATGGCCTGACCGAAACCCACAAGGACAAGGTCAACCAGGACCTGCTGGCCTTCCTGCAGCAGAAGTGAGTGCAGGGCCCCGGCGGTGAGCCGGGGCCTTCTGCCGTGATCGACGGGCGCATGGCAGGTCATCGCCGGGCCCCTGCGGTGCCCGCTGGGCGATAATGCCGCCCTCTGAACTCTCCGGCTGCCTCCACAGCCAGAACTCCGGCAATGAAGAACGCAAAGAAGTACTACAAGCACTGGGCCGAATCGGGCCTCGGCAAGGGCAACGTGCTGATGGAAGCACGGGGCGACAGGATCGTCCGCCAGGTGGAGATCTACGGCTCCAAGCTGGTATGGGCCGATGAAAACGGCCAGAGCGATGACCGTTTCATGCTGGCTGACCAGCCCGTCTCGTTCCTGGATTTCGATTCCGACGACGAGATCAGCGCGCGCGAATTTGAAATCGCGTGGAAGAAGGCCAGGGAAGCGACCGGCTATCCGTCTGCCTGACGCCCGGCAAACCGGCGTCCCCGATGGCTGCCAGAACTGAAATGTTATAAAGTTTCATTTTTGGAACTCCATCTCCTTCCCCATGAAGACCCCCACGCTGCTGGCCGCCCTGGCGGCGGCTCCCCTTGCCCCTGACGCATTGGCGCAGTCAGCCGACGCGGCGCTCACCCTGGGCAAGGTCGATGTCCACCAGCACCGGGAAGGCGCCCTCAGCGCGCACCAGGTACTCACCTCCGTCGACGTTCTGGGCGCAGACCAGATTGAAGACCGCACCGTGTCCCACAGCTGGGAACTGCTGGGGCAGATGCCCGGCATCCAGCTGACCGAAACACGCCAGGGTGCCGAGTCGGGCAAGGTCAGCTTCCGCGCCTTCAATGGCGAGGGTTACCTCAATGCCATCAAGACCCTGATCGATGGCATCCCGAGCAACGTCAACAGCGGCAACCAGCGCTTCATCGACATGCTGTTCCCGCTGGAAATCAGCTACATCGAGGTGGTGCGCGGGACCAACGATCCGCGTTATGGGCTGCACAACATCGGCGGCAACGTGAACTTCGGTACCCGCCAGGGCGGCAGTTACACCGATGCACGGCTGGCCTATGGCAGCTACAACACGCGCGATGCGCAGCTGGCGGTGGGCCGCGAATCCAACGGCTTCGCGCAGAACTACTTCATCGGCACCCAGGCCAGCGACGGTTATCGCGAGCACGACACCTCCAGGAAGTATTCGCTGGGTGGCAAGTGGTTCTACGGTTCACTGGACGATGGCCTGCGCGTGGGCCTGACCGCGCGCGCCTATCACCACGAGGCGGACGAGCCCGGCTTCATGACGGCCGAGGAACTGCGCACGCACCGCCGTGGCAGCGACCTGCGCAACGCCCATGACGGCGACGACCGCGACATGCGCCAGTTCGCCGCGCATCTGGACCTGAAGCTGTCCGACGCGCTCGTTCTCGGCACCCGGCTGTACTACAACCGTTACCAGGACGATCGGCGCGTGACCTTCAGCGACCTGCCCACCGGCAACCTGCCGCGCCAGCGGCGGCTGTGGGACGAGCGCCAGGCCGGCCTGCTCACCACGCTTACTTGGCAGCCCGCAGCCACGCTGACGGTGGAGGGCGGGTTGAACTACGAGCAGCAGGACAACGGTTACATCCGCGAGCGGTATGCCTACGCCGAACCCACCGATTTCACCCGCCCGCCGGCCCGCGTGCAGAACGACGACCGCCATAGCTTCGACAACGTGGGCGCTTATCTGCAGGCCATCTATCAGCCAGCCGCCGCCTGGAAGATCGTGCCGGCCTATCGCGTGGACCGCTTCAGTGGCCGCACGCGGTTGATGGATGGCACCCGCGGGCGGCTGCAGGACTACGGCACCATCGGCCAGCCCAAGCTGAGCGTCATCCACAGCCTGGGCGACACCACCCACGTCTACGCGAACTGGGGCCGCACGTTCCAGGTGCTGACCGGCGCCACCGCGCCGGCCTATCTCACGCCCGGGCAGACGCCGATGCGTCCTTCCACCAACACCGGCATGGAGCTGGGCCTGAAGTTCCAGCCCTTTGACGGCGCCCAGGCCCGCCTGGCGGCATGGCAGCAGGATGCGGAGAACGAGGTATCCAACATGCCGGCCACCGGCACCACCGTCACCCTGGGCAAGACCCGGCGCCGTGGCGTGGACGCGCAGTTGAGCCTGCAGGTGGGCGACGACTGGACAGTGTGGGCCTCGCATGCGTACCAGGAAGCGAAGATCACCCGCGACAACCGCGCCCCCGGCGTGTCCCTGCAGGGTCGCGAAGTGGCCGCCACCCCGCGCCACATCAGCAACCTGGGCGTGGACTACCAGGCCAGCCAGGCACTGCGGCTGGGTCTGCAGGCGCGCGCGCAGGGCGACTACTACCTGGAAGAGCGCAACGTGGCCGGCAGGTTCGGCGGCTTCGCCGTGCTCGACCTTACTGCCGCGTACCGGATCAATCCGCGCTGGAGCGTGGACCTGCAGCTGAAGAACGTCACCGGACGCGAGTACGCCTACGCGTGGTACGACAGCTTCTTCTGGGACAGTGCCCGGCCGATGTTCTCGCCTGCCCCCGGCCGCACCGTCTTCGTCGGCCTCAGCATGAAGCTGTAGCCCGGCGGGGCGCTTCGGGCTGCGGAAGGAACGCATCTGCCACGCTTTTGCACTACATTGGTGCAATGTCCGACCCCGCGCCGCCACCGTCCCTCGATGCCCTGGGTACCCCCTTGGCCTGGGCCGCTGCCGACGGCCGCATCACCGGCTGCAATCCGGCCTTCGGCCGCTGGCTGGGCGTCAGCGGCCGTCGCCTGCTGGGCCAGCCCCTGGCGGCGCTGGAGGTGCAGGGCGAGGCGCTGGCCCACTTCCTGGCCCGCGACGAGCGTGACAGCCTGCGCCTGCACCGGCTGGCACTGGCGGTACCGGGAGAGGCACCCCGCTTCGCCGAAGGCTG
Source organism: Stenotrophomonas sp. STEN008 (assembly GCF_056760435.1). Classification (NCBI taxonomy): domain Bacteria; kingdom Pseudomonadati; phylum Pseudomonadota; class Gammaproteobacteria; order Lysobacterales; family Lysobacteraceae; genus Stenotrophomonas; species Stenotrophomonas sp. STEN008. The sequence goes on from NZ_JBRRET010000007.1 coordinate 74,359, forward strand.
GATGAGCCGCCGTGATGATGGCGGCTGGCTGCTGGAGGCGCATCCGGTCGATGAGTTCCCCGGGCTTGACCCCACCCAGGCCTTGCCGAGCGCACTCAGCGCGGCACTGAAGGGCCTGGCCCACGAACTGCGCAACCCGCTGGCTGGCCTGAAAGGCGCGGCGCAGCTGCTGGCGCGCCGTGCCGCACAGCGCGATGCCAGCGAGCGCGAACTGATCGAACTGATCGGTTCGGAGATCGAACGCCTCAACGGGTTGCTTGACCAGCTGCTGTCGCCGGCGCCGGCCGCACCGCATGCCGCCTTGAACATCCATGCAGCACTGGAGCGCGTGCTGCGCCTGGCCGAGAACGAAGCGGGCTGGGCGGTGCGCCTGCAACGCGACTACGACCCCAGCATTCCCGAGCTGGATGGCGACGCCGACCGCCTTACCCAGGCAGTGTGGAACCTGGTGCGCAATGCGATCCAGGCCGGCGCGGGCACCATCACCCTGCGCACGCGCGTGGAGCATGGTGCGCGGGTTGCCGAGCGGCTGCATACGCTGGCGCTGCGGCTGGAGATCGCCGATGACGGTCGCGGCGTACCCGAGGAGCTGGCCGAACACCTGTTCCTGCCCCTGGTCAGTGGTCGCGCCGAAGGCACCGGCCTGGGCCTGGCGCTGGCCCAGCAGGTCGCGCGCGAGCATCGCGGCACGCTGACCTACCGCTCGCGGCCCGGCCACACCGTATTCACCCTGCTGCTGCCGATCGGCAGCGGCACCGTTCCGGCCGAGGAGGCCCCGCGCGATGTCTGACGCGTCCCCTTCACCCCAGCGGATCTGGGTGGTCGACGATGACCGCGCCGTGCGCTTCGTGCTGTGCACCGCGCTGCGCGAGGCGGGCTACCGGGTCGATGATTTCGACAGCGCCGCCGCCGCCCTGCAGGCGCTGGCCGAGGGCTCTCCGCCGGCACTGCTGTTCACCGATGTGCGCATGCCCGGCGATGACGGCCTGGTGCTGCTCGACAAGCTCAAGGCTGCCTTGCCACAGCTGCCGGTGGTGGTGATGTCGGCCTACACCGATGTCGCCAGCACGGCGGGCGCCTTCCGCGGCGGCGCGCACGAATTCCTGTCCAAGCCGTTCGATCTGGATGATGCCGTGGCGCTGGCCCAGCGCGTGCTGCCGGCGGTCGCGCCGGCACTGGCCGCGCCGGTACCGGCCACGGAGGCCTCCGCCGACCCGTCGCCGCAGCTGGTTGGCGATACGCCGCCGATGCGCGCGCTGTTCCGCGCCATCGGCCGGCTCGCGCAGGCGCCGCTGGCGGTACTCATCACCGGTGAAACCGGCACCGGCAAGGAGCTGGTGGCCAACGCGCTGCACCGCGAATCGCCGCGTGCGCAGGGCCCGTTCGTGGCATTGAACACCGCCGCCATTCCCGCCGAGCTGCTGGAGAGTGAACTGTTCGGCCATGAAGCCGGCGCATTCACCGGCGCACAGCGCCGGCACATCGGCCGCTTCGAGCAGGCCGACGGTGGCACCCTGTTCCTCGATGAAATCGGCGACATGCCCCTGCCGCTGCAGACGCGCCTGCTGCGCGTGCTGGCGCAGGGCGAGTTCTTCCGTGTCGGCGGTCGTGAACTGATCCGTGTCGATGTGCGCGTGATCGCAGCGACCCACCAGGACCTGGAAGGACGGGTGGCGCAGGGGCTGTTCCGCGCCGATCTGCTGCATCGCCTGGACGTGGTGCGCCTGCAGCTGCCGCCGCTGCGTGAGCGCCGCGAGGACATCGCGCAGCTGGCCACCACCTTCCTGGCGGCGGCCGCACGCCGGCTGGATACGCCGACCAAGCGCTTGACCGCCGCTGCCTTGCAGGCGCTGCGCGAGCACGACTGGCCGGGCAATGTGCGCGAACTGGAGAACGTGTGCTGGCGGATGGCCGCACTGGCTGCTGCCGACACCATCGGCGTGGCCGACGTGGATACCGCGCTCAACCGGGCACGCACCCGGCGCAGCAGCACCGGCGGCACCGACCCGGGGCAGTGGGAGGCGCTGCTGTCGGAGTGGGCGCGGCGGCAACTGGCGGAGGGCGTGGAAGGGCTGCATGCGCAGGTGCGCGAGCGCGTCGATCACGCCCTGCTGGACGCTGCCCTGCAGATCACCCACGGTCGCCGCGCGGAAGCAGCGGCGCGGCTGGGCCTGGGCCGCAACACGCTGACCCGCAAGCTGGGCGCAGGCCGCCGCCGCGGCCCCCATTGAACGGTCCCTGCACGCGATCCTCGCATCCGCTTGCCGAACCGTTGATCCCTCATGGACGATGCCGTCCGTAGTGTCACCTGCAAGGAGTCTTCGATGCGCCTGTTACCTGCCCTTCTTCCGCTGTCCGCCGCCGCGCTGCTGTCCGCGTGTGGCAGTACGCCGAAGCCGCAGCCCACGCCACCGCCGCCGGTCGTGACCAGTACCGCACAGCAGGCCGAGGCGAATCTGGCCCCGGCGTCGGCCAGCATCGTCAGTGGCCGGCTGGTGCTGAAGGTCGAACCGGCAGGCGTACATATCACCGGCCTGGTCGGTGGCCTGCAGCCGATGCAGCAGGCAGGCTTCCATATCCACGAGCGTGGTGATTGCAGCGCTGTGGATGCCAGCAGTGCGGGCAATCACTTCAATCCCGGCGGCGTCGCGCACGGGCGCGCCGGTGCCAGCACGCATCACCTGGGCGACATCGACAACCTGCGTGCCGATGCCCAGGGCCGCGCCAACGTCGACATCCACCTCAAGGGCGTTACTCTGGGCGGAGGCGCCGCCACCGATATCGCAGGACGCGCATTGGTCGTGCATGCCAATGCCGATGACTATCGCAGCCAGCCTGCCGGCAATGCCGGCGTTCGCATCGCCTGCGGCGTGATCCGCGTGACGCGCTGATCGCCGCCGGCCATCTTCCAAGGAGAGCATCCATGCGTCTGATCCATACTTCGCTGTTCGCGGCCATCGCCGCCCTGGGCCTGGCGGCCTGCGGCAAGCCGGCCGACACCCCGCAGACCGAGACGCCGCCGGCCGCGCCGGCCGAGAGCGCAACCACCGAACCGGCGCCCGCTGCAGAACCGGCGTCCACCGCCGATGCCTCGGCCACGGCCGAGCTGGCACCCACCCAGGGCAACGAGACCAAGGGCAGCGTCACCTTCAAGCGGGTTGACGGCAAAGTGCACGTCACGGGCCAGATCAGTGGCCTGAAGCCCGGCAGCGAACACGGTTTCCACATCCACGAGAAGGGCGACTGCAGTGCGCCGGACGGCACCAGCGCCGGCGGTCATTTCAACCCGGGCAAGCAGGACCATGGCAGCGTGGCCAGTGATCCGCACCACGGTGGCGACATGCCCAACATCAAGGCCGACGACAAGGGCGTGGCCACCATCGATGGCCCGGTGTCGAGCAACGTGAACATCGGCAAGGGCGATGATTTCGACATCATCGGCCGTGGCCTGATCGTCCACGCCGATCCGGATGACTACACCAGCCAGCCGACCGGCAACGCCGGTGCGCGCCTGGCCTGCGCAGTGATCCAGAAGGCCCCGTAAGGCCAGCCCCGCTGGATTGGAAAACGCCGGCGCAGGCCGGCGTTTTTCTTTGCATCGCTTTCTGTAGAGCCGAGCCCACGCTCGGCTGCTCTTCCGGCGGCCTGAGCCGAGCATGGGCTCGGCTCTCCAACACGCGGCCGCCGTTCCCTTGTCAGCGCGCCAGCAACTCGCGCGCGTCCTGTCCCGCCTCGCAATGCACGAACAGCACCGGCACACCGTGTGCTTCCAGCACTGCCGCCATCTGCCGCTGGCGCATCAGGAACTGCTCATAGATGCCCTGCAGGCGATCGCAGTCGCCACTGTCATGATTGTAGTGGGCGCACCAGCCGGCCGGATCGAACAACGCCATGCGCGCCTCGCCATGGCTGTAGCGCAGCAACGGCTCCGGTGCGGCCTCAAGCCACTCATCCTCGCCCGGCGCCATGATCGCGGTCTCGATCAACGGCCACAGCGCGGCCAGGCCCTGGTTGTCGTACTGCATCGACATCATCGCGGCCAGGTCGTTCACGGTGAAATAGCGCGCATGCTCGATGCGGGCACCGAAACTGTTCTGCGCCATCAGCGCGGTATCGGCATGGGCCATGCCATTGGCCAGCAGCACCTCTTCCAACGCATCGGCCACCGCACGGGTGGTCGCCACATCACTGCCGGTCAGCAGGAACGGCAGCACACGCAGGCCGCCACCCACCAGCGTCGCATCGGCCTGGAACGGCAGCGGCACATCGCCATTGGCATCGGTACCGAAGGCCAGCAGCCGCGGGCCCTGGTTGCGGCCCGGCGCGCGCATCTGCAGTTCTTCCAGACGGCGATGGATCGGCCAGCCCGGGCGCAGCACTTCGGCCGGGTCGAAATGGGCGGCGGCCAGGACCAGGTCCAGCTCGGCCACGGCCGGCACCAGCTTGGACAGGTCGCGGCCGACGCGCTCGGCCAGTTCACCGGCCTGGTCTGCGCTGAGTACCGCCTGGCGGGGGATCTCGCCGCCGGCCAGTTCCAGGGCCAGCACGCCAAGGGCATTCATCGCGGGGTCGGGTTTGCTCATGGTTCCACGGTTGGCCCATCACAGGGCGGCAGCTACACTTGGCCCCATTATGCCTGCTCTGTCGTGCAGGCCATGTTGCAGACACCCTCATCCATGTCAGGTATCTCCATGCCCAACGCTCGTCCCGTCGCCATTCTCGGTGGCGTCCGCATTCCGTTCTGCCGCCAGAACACCGCGTATTCGGATGTCGGCAACCTCGGCATGTCGGTCCGTACGCTGGGTGCGCTGGTCGAACGCTTCGGCCTGCACGGCCAGCAGCTGGGTGAAGTGGCGATGGGTGCGGTGATCAAGCACTCCAGCGACTGGAACCTGGGCCGCGAAGCCACGCTGTCCTCCGGACTGTCGCCGCTCACCCCGGGCATCACCCTGCAGCGTGCCTGCGGCACGTCGCTGGACAGCATCATCACCGTCGCCAACAAGATTGCCCTGGGCCAGATCGAATCGGGCATCGGCGGCGGGTCGGACACCACTTCCGACGTGCCGATCGTGTACGGCAAGAAGCTGCGTGCACGCCTGCTGGCCGCCAACCGCGCCAAGAGCACCGGCGACAAGATCCGCGCGCTGACCTCCGGCTTCAAGTTCTCCGAACTCAAGCCCGAGTTCCCGGGCGTGGCCGAACCGCGCACCGGCAAGAGCATGGGCGATCATTGCGAGGACATGGCCAAGGAATGGAACATCTCGCGTGACTCGCAGGACGAGTGGGCGGTGTCCTCGCACAAGAAGCTGGCCGCCGCCTATGAGCGTGGCTTCTTCAACGACCTGATCGCGCCGTTCCGCGGCGTGGAGCGCGACAACATCCTGCGCCCGGATACCTCGCTGGAAAAGCTGGCCACGCTGAAGCCTGCGTTCGACAAGGTGTCCGGCCGCGGCACCCTGACCGCCGCCAACTCCACGCCGCTCACCGATGGTGCCGCGGCGGTGCTGCTGGCCAGCGAGGAATGGGCCCGCGCCCACGGGCACGAGCCGCAGGCCTACCTGCGCGATGCGCATGTCTCGGCGGTCGATTTCGTGCACGGCGAAGGGCTGCTGATGGCACCGACCGTGGCCGTGCCCGAGATGCTCAAGCGCAACGGCCTGACCCTGCAGGACTTCGACATCTACGAAATCCACGAAGCGTTTGCCGCACAGGTGCTGTGCACCCTGCGCGCGTGGGAGAGCGAGGATTACTGCCGCAACCGGCTGGGCCTGGAGGCACCGCTGGGCCGCATCGATCCGGACAAGATCAATCTGCTGGGCTCGTCGCTGGCTACCGGTCACCCGTTTGCCGCTACCGGTGCGCGTGTGATCGCCACGGCCGCAAAGCAGCTGGCCGAACGCGGCGGCGGCCGCGCGCTGGTGTCGATCTGCACGGCAGGCGGCATGGGCGTGGTGGCGATCGTCGAGCGCTGATCGCTGCAGAAGGCTGTACATGGAAAAGCCGCCCGGATGGGCGGCTTTTTCGTTGCGGTCCCGGTGGGGTGCCGACCCTTCGCCGGCACTGCGCCGATCAGGGAAGACGGGGGTTGCCGAACTCGTCGCGCTCTTCGTTGGCGTTGTACACCGGCGGTTGCGGCACCGTCGGCAGATCTTCCACGGTGGCGCGCGGCGGCACTTCATCGGCACCGGCCCCTGCCGTGCGCACCAGCGCCACACTGTCCTCGCCGCGCTGCAGGCGCAGCGCGTTGGCCAGGCACTGTGCAGCCAGGGCGTGTTCACCCCGCTGGGCGAACAGCTCACCCAGCGCTTCCCAGGCCGGGGCACCGGCGCCGCTGGCGATCGCTTCGTGCAGGAACGTATCGGCAGCGTCCCATTGCTGCTGGGCCAGGGCGACGCGGCCCTGTGCCAGGCGCAGCGCCGCCGAATCGTCATGCACGTTGCGCCAGCGCTGCAGGTTGGCCTGGCGGGTGGCGAGGCGTTCGGCCGGCAGGCGGCCATACAGGGCCACCAGTTCGTCGTCCCACCGCTGGTCCAGGGCGTGCTCCAGCGCCAGCAGCGCCGGCTCGTCCCAGTTCAGCGCCACCGCGCGGCTGGCATAGGCGCCCACCACGTCGGGGGTCGGCCGCAGCGCTTTCGGCGTGGCTTCCCACTGCGCGGCCAACGCATTGACGTCGGCCGCTTCCAGCAGCGCCTGCGCGGCCAGGCGCGCTTCCAGTTCGCTGTTGGATTCGGCCGGCAGCACCTTGCTCTGACGCAGGGCGCCCAGCTGTCCATACGCTTCGTGCGCACGACCGGCGCGGGCCAGTGCCTCGGTGCGCAGCCACAGGCCACGCGGCGGAAGCGGCTGGATCGCGGCCACATCCAGCACGTTGATCGCGTCCACCGGCAGGTCGCGCGCCAGCAGTTGCTCGGCGCGCAGCAGCGCCTGCAGGGTGGCATCGGATTCACCCAGCCGCTGCAGCAGCGCCTCACCTGCGCTGGCGTCAGCACGTGCCTGTGCACTGCGCACGGCATTGGCCAGCGCCACCGCGCTCACTTCCGGATCCTTGGCGGCGCCGTCGAGCAGCTTTTCCGCGCGCTGCCACTGCCCGTGCTCGTAAGCCTGCAGGCCATCGATCAGGCGCACCCGGCCCTGCTTGCGGCGGTAGCGGCCCCACGCACGGAACGGTGCGGCGATCAGGCTCCACAGCAGCCACAGCACCAGCACTGCAATCACCGTCAGCAGCGCCACCTTCGGCAGGTTGCTGTGATAGTCGTAGCCGCCATAGCGCAGAATCACTTCGCCGTAGCGGTTGAGATCGTCGGTGCCGAGCCATTGCGCGGCGACCACACCAATGGCCACGGCCAGCAACAGCACGACCAGGGATTGCAGGGGTTTCATTCGGGTAGCCTCCGGTCGGTCTGGGTGCGCAGCTGTTGCAGGGTGCTGCCTAGGACGGTGTTGCTGGTCTGCAGGGGAAGCTCGCGCAAGGCCTGCAGTTCAGCACGCTGCGCGCGCAGGGCCGGTGAATCCGGCCAGCGCCGCTGTGCCCACTGCTCCACGCGCGACAGCGCGGCGTCACGGCCGGCACGGTCGCCGCGCTCGATCGCCGCCCGGGCCAGGGTCAGTTCCAGTTGCAGCGCATCGTCGGCGTTGCGCCGTTCGGCGGCGGTCAGCGGACCGTTCTGGCGGCTCGGGCTGATATCGACGAAGGGCGCCAGAGCGGCCTGCCACCACGCTCGCGTCTGGTCGCCGGCCGGCGTACTGGCCACTTGGGTCGGCAGCCCCTGCAGGGCGCCGGCCAACGCATCCAGTCGCTGCAGCGCCTGAACGCGGGGTCCGGCACCCAACGCATCGAGGGCATCGCGCTCCTGTACCAGCGCCTGGCGCAGGTTCAGGCCCTCGCTGTCGGGCAGCGCGGCCAGCGCGGTCGCGGCCTGTGCATAAAGACGGCGGGCACCTTCGACATCGTCGGCGTAGTTCAAGCGCTGTGCGGCCTGGGTCAGCAGCAGTTCGGCCTCGTCGCGCTGCACGGCCTGCCGGCCCTGGTTGGCGCTGTCGGCGAGCTTGGCGAGGTTTTCCTCCAGCAGCGCGCTGCGCTGCGACAGGCCCAGCATCTCGTCGCGCAGCACACGGTTGGTTGCGGCCGCGTCCTGCAGGCGTTGGCTGGTTGCGCGCTGGTCGCGACGCAGCGCATCCAGCGTGGCCTCCAGGCCCTGCAACTGCACCGCCATCGTCCGCGACTGTGCTTCCTGCTCATGCTGTTGCTGCTGCCAGAAACGCCAACCGGCATAGCCCCCTGCACCGAGCACGGCCACCACCGCCAGCGGCAGCAGCAGCCAGCGCAGGGAGCGGCGGGGTGGGGAAACGGGGGCGGTGTCGTTCATCAGGCTTCCTTGTCGGCGGCGTCGCCGGAAGGGTTCCGGCAGGCAGCGTCAGGCACAGCATCCCTGTTGCCGACGACAGCGGCAAGCGTGACCCACGTCCCTGTTCAGGTCGCTGCCGGCCCGGTGAGCGTGGTGTGTGCAGCGGCGATCAACTGCGGGGTGGTCGGCCCCGCGCTGCGTACCACCCGCAGGCCCAGCGCCTGCGCCTGCACGCCCAGCCGTTCGCTGGCGACCAGCGCGGTGGCATGGGCCTGCAGCCGCTGCTGCCACTGCGGCGACAGCTGCTCCCACACACGTTGCAGGGCTTCACCGCTGCTGACCGCCATCAGCCAGGGCGCAGAACACTCTCCCAGCCGTGACAGGGCGCGAGGCGACAGGCGCAGTGGTTGGCGCCGATAGACATCGGCACGTTCGATGCTGGCACCCGCCGCCTGCAGCCGGGCGGCAATCAGGCCCCGGCCACCGGGCGCGGTGACCAGCCCGATCCGCAGGCCCTGTACCGCCGCCAGTACCGGCAGGGCCAGCAACCCCTCGCTGTCCATCCGCTGCGGCGCGTGGACCTCGCTGATGCCGTGCGCCTGCAACGCGCGTGTGGTGCCCTCGCCAACCGTCAGCCACGGGCTGTGCTGCGCCGGGCGCAGCGGCAGCAGCGCGGCAGCCGCCGTGACGGCTGCGGGGCTGGTGAACACCACCCGATCGCAGTTCAGCGCGCGTTGCAGCTGGCGCACCACGGCAGGGCCCTGCAAGCGTTGCAGCCGCCACGGCGACAGCGCCACCAGCTGCCCGCCGAGCCCAGCAACGGCGCGGCGCAGCGCCGCATGCTGGCCCTGCGGACGCAGCGAGATCAGCGTCCAGCCCGCGCCGCGGCACGCGCTGCCAGTGGGTATCGTATGGTCATCCATTGCCTGCATTATGCGGGCCCGCCGTTGTCGTGGTTGCTGCTCCGATGTCCGTTGATGCCCTGAGCTCCTCGTTGGCCTCCCTGCAGGAGGTGCTTGACTGCATGCCTGCGGTCCGTGCCATGCAGATCCGCCTGGACGGCTATGCCGATGGCGTGCTGCGCATCACCGCGCCGCTGACGGCGAACGTCAACGACAAGGGCAACGCCTTCGGCGGCAGCCTGGCCTCGGTGCTGACCCTGTCCGGCTGGGCGCTGGTCAGCCTGCGCCTGCGCCTGGCCGGCCACGATGCCGAGGTCTACGTGGCCGACAGCAACCTGCGCTACCTGGCACCGGTCTACGAAGACCTGCACGCGCAGGCCGAGGCGGCCGAAAGCGGTGCCTGGGACACCTTCCTGGCCACCTTCCGCCAGCGTCGCAAGGCCCGCATCAGCATCATCGCCACCCAGCCGGCCGCCGACGGCCGGGCCGCTGCCGAGTTCAGCGGTCGCTTCGTTGCCTTCGCCAAAGGGTAGGATGGCAGGCTGACGCCCTGCGGAAACCCCTGATGCGCCGCCTCATCCAGATCCTGTTGAGTTCCCTGCTGCTGGTCAGCGCCATGGCCGGTGCCGACGAGCTGAGCCGCAAGCAGCGCAAGATGCTGGAAGAGACCCAGATCGCCTACGGGGCGACGATCCGCTGGGGCAGCATGGACGACGCCATCGGCTACCTGGATCCGGTGCTGCGCAAGGAAAAGCCGCCCACCGAGTTCGAGCTCAACCGTTATGCACAGCTGCGGGTGTCCTCCTACCGCGAGCGCAGCAGCGCCTCGCTGCCCGATGGCCAGGTCGAGCGCCGGGTGGAAATCGGCGTCATCAACCAGAACACCCAGGCAGAGCGCACCGTGGTGGTGACCGAGCGGTGGCGCTGGGATGCCGAGGCGAAGCGCTGGTGGCAGGCCGGTGGCCTGCCGGATCTGTGGCAGGGGCAGTGACGGGCCGCGTCCGGCTTGTGCGACAATCGGCGCCCGCTTATCGACCCGTGACCTGAGTGAATTACGAAGAGTTGCTGGCCTTTGCAGGCCGAAACCCGATGCTGTCCGCGGCCCTGGTCGGCCTGACCGTGGCCCTCATCGTCACCGAAATCCGCCGCCTGTTCCGGGGCTTCAAGGGCATCAAGCCCGCCGAACTGACCCAGCTGATGAATGCGGGCGGCACGGTGGTGGTGGACCTGTCCGCCAGCGGTGACTTCGAAAAGGGCCACATCGCCGGCAGCCGCAATGCGCAGGCCAGCGCGTTCGGCCCGGAGCACAAGCTCGTGGCCAGCGCCAAGCAGGCGCCGGTGGTTCTGGTGTGCCGCAACGGCAACGCATCGGAAACCGCCGCCAAGGCGCTGAAGAAGGCCGGTTTCGAAAAGGTCTTCGTGCTCGAGGGCGGCATTCCCGCCTGGCAGCAGGCCGAACTGCCGCTGGTCAAGGGCCGCAACTGATTGCCGCAGGTGGCGGATCCGGCCTTGTATGGGCCTGATGCCGCCCCCATCGCAGTAATTCGACCCTAGTTTTCATTGCATTCACCTGGAGTTACTGGAAATGTCCGAAGAGATCACCAACGGCGCCGCTGCGCCGGTCGATGCCGCTACCGGCCCCGCTTTCACCGTCGAGAAGATCTACGTCAAGGACGTCTCCTTCGAGTCGCCGAACGCACCGACCATCTTCAATGACCAGGTGCAGCCGGAGCTGCAGCTGAATCTGAACCAGCAGGTGCAGCGCCTGGGTGAGAACGCGTTCGAAGTCGTGCTGGCCGTCACCCTGACCTGCCAGGCCGGTGAGCGCACCGCCTACGTGGCCGAAGTGAAGCAGGCCGGCGTGTTCGGCCTGGTCGGCCTGGACCCGCAGTCGATCGACGTGCTGCTCGGCACCCAGTGCCCGAACATCCTGTTCCCGTACGTGCGCCAGCTGGTCAGCGATCTGATCCAGGCCGGCGGCTTCCCGCCGTTCTTCCTGCAGCCGATCAACTTCGAAGGCCTGTACGCAGAAACCCTGCGCCAGCGCCAGGAGCAGGGCGACGCACCGTCGCTGGCTGACTCCGAGCCGGCCGGCAACGCCTGAATCCGCCGCGACGTCACGGATGAGCACTACCGCTGACAAGATCGCCGTGCTGGGCGCCGGTTCCTGGGGAACCGCGCTGGCCAGCCTGCTCGCCCGGCACGGTCATCCGACCGTGCTGTGGGGGCGTGATGCCGCCGTGGTCGAGGCCATCGACCAGCGCCACGAGAATCCGCGCTACCTGCCGGGCATCCCGCTGCCGGACAGCCTGCATGCCACCACCGACCTGGCGTCGGCGGTGCACGGTGCCGCCTGGATCCTGGTGGTGACCCCGTCGCACGCGTTCAACGAGACCGTGCGCGCGCTGGCGCCGCTGCGTCCGGCCGGTGCCGGCGTGGCCTGGGCGACCAAGGGTTTCGAGCCCGGCTCCGGCCGTTTCCTGCATGAAGTCGCGCGCGAGATCCTCGGCGAGGACGTGCCGCTGGCTGTCGTCACCGGGCCGTCGTTCGCCAAGGAAGTCACCCAGGGCCTGCCCACCGCGATCACCGTGCACGGCGACGTGCCGGCGTTCGCGCAGACCGTGGCCGAAGCGATGCATGGCCCGGCGTTCCGTGCCTACACCGGCGACGACATGGTCGGTGCCGAGCTGGGGGGCGCGATGAAGAACGTGCTGGCCGTGGCCACCGGCGTTGCCGATGGCATGCAGCTGGGCCTCAACGCCCGTGCCGGCCTGATCACCCGCGGCCTCAACGAGATGCTGCGGCTGGCCGCGGCGATCGGTGCCAAGCCGGAAACCCTGATGGGTCTGGCGGGCCTGGGCGATCTGGTGCTGACCTGCACCGGCGACCTGTCGCGCAACCGCCGCCTGGGCCTGGCCCTGGGCCGCGGGCAGACGCTGCAGGATGCCGTGCGCGAGATCGGGCAGGTGGTCGAATCGGTGCAGACGGCCGATGAGGTGATGCGTCAGGCACGCCGACACGGCATCGACCTGCCGATCTCCGATGGCGTACGCGCCGTACTGCACGGCGAGCAGACCCCGGCAGAGGGCCTGCGCGCATTGCTGGCGCGCGAACAGAAACCGGAATATCCGGACACGCTGTTCAAGTAACCGAAAACCCCGGCCATGCGCCGGGGTTTTTTCATCAGGGAGTACCCCATGCGGGTGCCGGACCGGACACAGGCTTTGGTGGGTGCCAAGCTTGCTTGGCATCACGCGTGCAGCATATCCACGCATGGCGTGGATCCACTGCAACGCCCGATCACCGCGCCCGTGGCGGCGCGTTGCCGTTGTCCATGTCCGAGAAGATCATCCAGGGTCCATCGCCCGCGCGCGTCAGCGTCAGCGTGAACTTTCCGGTATCGCCGACGTTGCCGCCAAACGTGTAGGCACCAATGATGTAGGCCGTGCTCCTGTCCACCGCGTACGCCAGCGCACGCAGGCGCAGCGGGCTTCCGCCCTGTCCGGCGTAGGCGGCCGCGATCGCGTCGCGCCCGCGCACCGGCGGCTGTTGGCTTTGCAGGATGAATCCGTCTTCGGCGAACAGCGCCGCCAGTGCCTTGCCATCGCCCGCGCTCCACGCCCGCTCGTAGTCGCGCAGCACGCGATCCAGTGCCGCAGGCAGTGCCACGTCGGGCAGGCGTTCAGCGGGCGGCGGTGCGCTGCTGGCGTGCTGCGCGAGGGCAGGACCGGCCAGCAGCACGGTGGCAAGAAGGATCGCGGCATGGAAGGGTCGGCGCATGCGAAGAGTCCCGGGCGGTGGCGGAAGCCTGGCCGCAAGAATAACCACACGGGCCGGCCCCGGATCACGCGGCCGAGGGTGCGCGAAACCTCCCTGTCAGCCCGGACGCAGCAAGGTGCCGGCCTGCACTGACAGTGACAGGCAGGCCATCACCAGTCCTTCCATCACGCGATCGCCCACGTACTGCTCCTCCGGCCCGTTCTGCCGGACACGCTCGGCGGCCAGCAGCATCTCCAGCGCCACCCGCAGGCCGGCGTGCGCGCAGTCGGCATCGGCCAGCGCCAGCTGACGGCCAGGCAGCGGATGGCGTTCCGGCCAGGGCAGGCCATCGGCGGCTGCGCCGCTGCCGATCCGTTTCAGCGTGGCGATGAAGGTGTTGGGGTCGGACTGGGACTGTTGGGGGGTCGCATCGGCGTCGTTGGCCGGCGCGCTGTCGGAATGCGGAGGGGGAAACTCAGGTGTGGTCATTGATGAGGCTCCGTGCAGGACAGACGGTAGCCGCCACGGATAAAGGTGGCGGGCGGAGACGTGGCTCGAAAACCGGGAGGTTGCTAGGCCGGCAGGCACAAGGCCTCCACGCTCCGCCCGCCATGGCCGGCGGACGCGTTGCCAGCCGGCACCACACGAGGTGACACCGGCTGGCAACCGTAATCAAGCAACTCCACGGGTTTTCGATGCCCGGCCACCTTTGGGGGTGGCACCGCATCTGTACCTGTGTCACTGCGCAACGCCAATGAGCCGAGTTGTATTCAACCCACGATGCTCGACGCTTTCAGCATCCTCGCACACGGTTAAGTAGTCGCAGACGTTGATGGCGCAAGGGCCTCACGCGTTCGGGGAATTTGCGACACGGGTCGTGGTTGAAGGGGAGCGGGCCGTTATGTGGTTTAGGCGTTTGCGACAGGTACTTGAGCCAGCTGAGCGGACCATCGTTTTTCATCTGCATTACAACTTTAGCTTAGCCAGGACGTCCCATTGGCCAGGGCTGGTGATTAGAGGTCAGCGCGGACAAGCGCACCACGAGCCACCTGAATCTGCTGCATCAAGCATTGCGGGTAGTGACATCGAACCAACTCCATTAGCCTTTTCCGCTGCTCCGGTTCGCATTTCAAACCGAACGTGACGGACTCAAGCTCTGCGGGAAGGAAGGGGTAGTCACCAAAGAGAGCATCACCCTCGCTACTACGCCATGTGATTGCCCGCCACTCTTCCTCGTAGCGCCACTCTTCACGCTTCGTGTAGCAGATGGCGTTGACTACCCCCTGTCCGATGGTCTGCTTGTCGGCATAGAGGTAGAAGTCCAACCCCGAGCATAAGACCGGCACTTCGTTGCTGTAGTGCACAGATCGAGATTCAAGAAATGGTGTGTTCTCAGCGGGAATGTGCCTAAACCCTAGGACGCAGCCAGATCCGTTGCCTGCGTAGTTGGCCCACATCGCCGGGTTGACCGGATTGGCCGTCAGGCACATTACACGAGCATGAGCGGCAAACTCTGTGCCGAGATGGTCTCGGATCATAGCTTCATGAATCCGGTCGAGCTCGCGGCTTTCCTCCGGTGCTCCTTCAAGAAAATCATCTGGCGACATCCCGTGATTCAGGCCGAAGCAGATCATGTCGTACATCCGGCGCGTCATCGGCGTCAGGCGAGCGACATCGATCTCACGTGCTTGCAATGCTGCGTCCACGAGCAACCTTGGAAGCTCGTTCATGGCCTGCTTTAGCGGTGGATCGAATCGAGGTAGTCGCTGGAACTCGATGGGATCGTTGAACAGTAACGGACTAGACCAGCGAAGCGTCCTCGACTTAAGCACTATCTCGGCGGTGTTGGCAGTCAAGTACTTGTACAGGGTTGAAGGAGGTCGCATAAGGGGTGCGAATGCTGGGTTTCAATGGACAGGGTGGATAATCGCTTCACTCTGCGCAAGGGGGCAGTCTCAGGTGGATGCGCCTGTGCCGAATTACAGCAGGCGCTGAAGACTGGACGGCCATCACGAGCTGTGCCACTTGCTCTCGCCCACCACTCAATGGAATGACATCGCGACCGAACTCGTTCGTAGGCTAGAAGGGCTGACTTGGTCGCAAGTTCAATATCCGCTCATATGCGGAATCGCGCTCTGTGAACTGATTGAATCCAAGGGCGAATACAGACATTCTTTCTCTACGACTGCCCGCGGCTACCCGCACCCTGCCTCTCGTACCAGCCTTCAGTACGGTTCACGATACGAACGACCGACAACATCACCGGCACCTCGATCAGTACACCGACAACGGTGGCCAGCGCGGCGCCCGAATGCACACCGAAGAGCCCGACGGCGGTTGCGACCGCCAGCTCGAAGAAGTTGCTCGCGCCGATCAGCGCCGATGGGCCGGCCACGCAATGGGCGACGCCCAGACGACGGTTGAGCAGATAGGCCAGGCCCGAAGTGAAATAGACCTGGATCAGGATGGGCACAGCGATCAGCGCGATGACCAGTGGCTGCTCGACGATCTGCTGACCTTGAAAGCCGAACAGCAGCACCAGTGTCAGTAGAAGGGCCGACAGCGAAACCGGGCCGAGTCGGGTCAGCGCCAGCTGCAGACCGGCCTCGCCGCTGCGCGAAAGCATCCAGCGCCGCAGCAGGGTGGCAACACCGACAGGTGCAACGATGTACAAACCCACTGACAGCAGCAGGGTGTCCCACGGAACAGTGATCGCGGACATGCCGAGCAGCAACGCGACCACCGGCGCATAGGCCACCACCATGATCGCGTCGTTCAGCGCGACCTGGCTCAACGTGAAGTTCGCATCGCCGCGGCACAGGTTGCTCCACACGAACACCATCGCGGTGCAGGGCGCGGCTGCCAGCAGGATCAGGCCGGCGATATAGCTGTCGATCTGGCCGGCTGGCAGCCATTCCGCGAAGAGGTGACGCAGGAATACCCAGCCCAGCAGTGCCATCGAAAAGGGCTTGACCGCCCAGTTGATGAACAACGTTACGCCGATGCCTTTCCAGTGCTGCTGCAACTGGCGCATTGCGCCGTAGTCGACCTTCAGCAGCATCGGGATGATCATCAGCCAGATCAGTGCCGCGACCGGCAGGTTGACCTTGGCCACTTCGGCGGACGCCAGTGCCGCAAAGGCGCCGGGCAGGAGGTGTCCCAGCAGGGTACCGGCCGCGATGCACAGCGCGACCCACAGGGTGAGGTAGCGCTCGAACAGGCGCATGCGCGCGGGCGCCGTCACGGTGTGCTGTCGGTCGGCTGCAACCGGCCGATCTGATCCAGAGCGTTCTGCATTGCCTCGCGGTCGGACCACAACGATCCGGGCAGATCGATCAACGCACGCAGCCGCGATTTCACGATGGCATGCGCGCGTGCAAACGCGGCTGCTTTCTCGGCATCGCTGCCTGCAACTGCGGCCGGATCCGGCTGGCCCCAGTGGCTGCGAATGAAGTCGCCAAACACCACCGGGCAGGCGTCTGCCGCAGCCGAATCGCACACGGTGATCACCAGGTCCATGGGCGCAGCATCCACGAACTCATCCCACGATTTGCTGCGCAGCCCATCGATGGTGATTCCTTCGGCCTGCAGCTGTGCGAGCGCGAATGGGTTGACCTGGCCGGTGGGGTGGCTGCCTGCGCTGAATGCATTGAAACGTTCAGCGCCCCAGGCTCGCAGCGTGGCCTCGGCAAGGACGCTGCGGGCGCTGTTGCCGGTACAGAGGAACAGGACGTTGTGTGTCATGGTGCAGTCGTTGTGATGGCAGGAGGTTGGATCGGGCTTCAGCACTTGCATGCGGGCGCAGTGGGCCCGCACTCCTCGCTCGGCGAACCCGCGCAGCAGTTGTGCGTGAGGTACTCGATCAAGCCGGTCATGGCGGCGAAGTTGGCGCGGTAACAGACATTGCGGCCCTGGCTCTCGTTCTCCACCAGGCCGGCCTGTACCAGCTCCTTCAGGTGGAAGCTGAGTGTGGCCGGTGGCACCTGCAGGGCCGCCGCGATGTCACCGGCCACGCGCCCCGCTGGACCGGCTTCCACCAGCAGGCGGAAGGCCGCCAGGCGGGTGGCGTGGCCCAACGCGGTGAGCGCGACGATTGCATTTGACGTTTCCATATTTCTAGAATAGTCGAATGAATAAGACGATCGCAAGTACCCAGCTGCCGAATCTGAGGGAAGCCTCGCTGCCCCAGCCCGACCCCAGCCTGCTCGCCGCGGGGAATCTGGGACCGCCCCGCATCCTGCTGCTCTACGGTTCGCTGAGGCCGCAGTCGTTCAGCCGCAAGCTGGCCCTGGAAGCCGAGCGGCTCCTGCAGCATCTGGGTTGCGAAACCCGGGTGTTCGATCCGCATGCGCTTCCGATGGTGGACAGCGTGGACAGGAGCCATCCCGAAGTGCAGCGGCTGCGCGCGTGGTCGCAGTGGTCTGAGGGGCAGGTGTGGGTCAGCCCGGAACGGCACGGTACCGTCACCGGCGTGTTCAAGAACCAGATCGACTGGTTGCCGCTGGAGGACGGCAGCGTGCGGCCCACGCAGGGCAGAACGTTGGCCGTGATGCAGGTGAGTGGCGGCTCCCAATCGTTCAACACCGTCAACACCCTGAGGGTGTTGGGGCGCTGGATGCGCATGCTGACCATCCCCAACCAGTCTTCGGTGGCCAAGGCCTGGCAGGAGTTCGATGAGGACGGACGAATGAAGCCCTCGCCATACTACGACCGGGTGGTGGATGTCATGGAGGAACTGGTGAAGTTCACCCTGTTGACGCGGGGCCGGGCGGACTACCTGGTGGATCGCTACAGCGAGCGCAAGGGCGACGCTGCAGCGGCAGTGCTGGCGCAGGCCGCAGGGGCGACGACCGCAGCCGGCACCGGGTGACGGCACTGCGCGACGCCTCCCGGGTGCACCGCCTCAGCTGGCAGCTCCCATCCGGCTGTGCCCCTCAAGGCGTGCCGCCGACAGATACCGGCAGTAGCGGCCGATGAAGATGCCGGTGAAACCACCGGACAGCAGCAGGTAGGCAGCGCTGAAACCTGAGTTCGCGCTCAGCGCGGGCGACACTGCGAGCGCCGTTTCGAAGCCATACTTCACCAGGAACGTGATCAGCAGCAGCGGCAGCAGGCTGTAATCCGCGCTGCGCCACAGCCGTCCCGTCGCACTGTTCATGGCCACACGCGCCCGGCGCAGCAACAGCCAACCCAGGCCCGTTCCTGCGCCGACGCCGACCAGCCACTCGCCCCAGGCCGACCACGATGCGCCGTAGCGGTGGCTGATGGACCACACCCCCCATGCCGCGAACACCGCCGGCACGATCGCCAGCGTAGGCAACGAGGTTTCGCCGGGCTTCATGGCCGCGATGCCCCGGGTGATGAGAAACACCATCAGCACCCAGACCCAGATCGGAGTATGCGAAAGGAGTTGCTGGAACAGGCTCATGACAGGTCCCCTTGGTGAGTGCCGGCGCAGTGGTGCCGGGCTGTGACGCGTACTATTCGCGCCGGAGCCTTCCCGAACCAGTGACAGGTGTCAGCCGCCTGAAGGGACATGACGGGTAGGTGGCGCTGGCATGCAGCAGCATGCTGCTGTCGACCAGCCCCGGAGTTCCCTGAACAGCAACTTCATTCATGTACCGGTCAGTTCAATATTCAGGGCTGATTTCGCCAACAAACGGATAATTCACACCTGTCGACCGCCTCTCCTCTCTCCCCCTCCCGGGAGGCGGTCGACGAAACCAAAATAATTAAAGGTGTGTCCCGATGAACAAGAATTCGCTGCTTGCCCTGGGTCTGCTGGCTGCCCTGCCGTTCGCTGCATCGGCTGCCGATGGCCTGTCGTACAACTACGTTGAAGGCGGCTACGTGAACACCGATGCCAAGGGCGGCGACGCCGATGGCTGGGGCGTGAAGGGCTCGGTGGCCGTCCACCCGAACTTCCACATCTTCGGCGACTACAGCGCGCAGGAAACCGACCGCTTCAAGAATGACGTCGACCAGTGGCGCCTGGGTGTCGGCTACAACTACGGCATCGCACCGAACACCGACCTGGTGGCCCGCGTGGCCTATCAGAAGTACGACGAGAAGCGCGGCCTGGACTTCAATGGCTACTCCACTGAAGTGGGCGTGCGCACCGCGTTCAACCCGTACCTGGAAGGCTACGCGCTGGCCGGCTACGAAGATTTCAGCAAGAAGCACGGCTACAACCCGGACGGCGAGTTCTACGGCCGCGTCGGTGCCACCGCCAAGTTCAACCAGAACTGGGGCCTGAGTGGCGAAGTGAAGCTGGCCAAGGCGGGCGACCGCGAGTGGTTCGTCGGCCCGCGCTTCACCTGGTAAGAAACGCTCTGTCGTTAGTGCGTGTAACTGGCGTGTGACTCTCTCTCTCTCCCGCACGCCATCGAAGCCCGGCCTCGCGCCGGGCTTCACTTTTCTGCGCCCCAAGCGGCTGGCGCGCGACTGAGAACCGCTCCGTCGCAGCGGAAGCCGTTCCGCTATGATCGCCCGCACATCGCTGCACCATGCGCGATGCGCCCGCCTCAAGCCCGCAGGAACTGCCGTGAATTCCCAGCCCGCACCGATCACCGCCCTCAATCACACGCTCGACAACGAGCCGCAGCAGATCACTGCGCCGCTGACCCACTCGGCCGCCTTCCTGGTGCTGAAGGTGAAGGATGATGCGGACTCGATCGCGAAGGTGCGCGACGTGCTGGCCAGCACCGATGACCTGATCAAGAACACGGCCATCCGGGAGATCGAACGGACCTTCACCTGCAATGTGGCGATCGGCCACCGTGTGTGGCAGCCGCTGGTTGGCAGCACGCCGCCGCGCGAGCTGCATCCGTTCCGCGAGATCAAGGGCGCCATCCACACCGCGGTGTCGACCCCGGGCGATCTGCTGTACCACATCCGGGCACGCACGATGGACCTGATCGTGGCGTTCGAGCGCAACCTGCTGATGGCGTTCGGCGATGCGGTGGAGACGGTCGATGAGGTGGCCGGCTTCCGCTATTTCGACGGCCGCGACCTGCTCGATTTCGTTGACGGCACGGCCAATCCGGAAGGGTTGTCGCTGCCGGACGCCACGATCGTCGGCGACGAGGATCCCGCGCATGCCGGCGGCAGCTACGTGGTGGTACAGAAGTACCTGCACAACCTCGACGCATGGCGCGCGCAGAAGACCGAGGTGCAGGAGGCGATCATCGGCCGCACCAAGCACGACAACACCGAGCTGGACGATGCGCCGGCCGACGCGCAGAAGTCGCACAAGACGCTGTGCACCATCGAGGACGCCGACGGCGAGCACGACATCCTGCGCGACAACATGCCCTTCGCCAACCCGGGGCGCGGTGAGTACGGTACGTACTTCATCGGCTACACGCGCCGCCTGTGGGTGATCGAGAAGATGCTCGAGCGCATGTTCATCGGCAACCCTGCGCCGCTGCATGACCGCATCCTGGACTTCTCTACCGCGATGACCGGCGTGACCTTCTTCGCGCCTTCGCGCAAGGTGCTGGCCGACCTGGGCGGGTGATGCCTGCCCGCCATCTGCCTGTCATCCGCGCCGCCGACGATGGAGCGCTGGACGACTGCATGAGGGTACCGCCATGGAATCCATACTTCGCGCCGACCGCCGCCGCTGGTGGCGACCGCTGGCGTCGCTGATCGGCCTTCTGGCGCTGGGCGGCGCCGGGGCCGTCTCGGCCGATGAGGCTCCACCGCACTGGATGGCCTACGCCGCCACGGCAGGCAGTGAGCTGCAGCAGCGCCTGCAGCAGGAGCAGGACCCGAAGGTGCAGCGCGTGCTGGCCTGGCTGCAGGCGCACCCACAGGTGCCCACGCCGCTGCCGGTCAGCCTCTGGATCGCAGCCGATGGCCGCATCGCGAAACTGGAATTCGACAGTCTCGGCGATGCGCAGGCGGACGCGGATCTGCGCGCGACGCTGCAGTCGGCGCCGCTGTCGTCGGCGCCACCGGCCGACATGCGCCAGCCGTTGCGGTTGGGGCTGGTGCTGCAGCCGAAGTGAAGTGCACTGCGCGGCACTACCGCGCCGGCAGCAGCTCGCGCTCCCGCGCCGCCGCACTCCAGGCGCGCAGGCCGAATACTGCCAGCCCCAGGAAGAACACATACAGCGCGGCCGTGACGTGCAGCGACTTGAACAGGTACGCGCCCACGTAAACCACGTCCACCCCGATCCACACCCACCAGCACGCCACATGGCGGCGCGCCTGCCACCACTGGCCGACCAGGCTCAGGGCGGTCAGCATCGCGTCCAGCCATGGCAGCGCCGCATCGGTGAAGGTGTGCATGACCGTGCCCAGCGCCACGCCACCGCACAGGCCGATGATCAGGTCACGCAGCAGTTTTCCGCGTGCCAGCGGCACGATGCGGATGCTGCCCTCATCGGCGGCGTGCTGGCGCCAGTTGATCCAGCCATAGACCAGGAAGCCGGCGAAGGCGACCTGCAGCAGCGTGTCGGAGTACAGCCTGGCCTCGGCGAACACCAGGCCGTACAGCGCCACCGACAGCAGGCCGACCGGCCACGCTGCCAGCCGCCGGCGCGCCATCAGCCATACGCCCAGCACGCTGCACAGCGCGGCGGTCCACTCGAGCACGGCGCCGCTCACAGCGCGAACGTCACCGACAGGCGTGCCTGTCGCGGTGCGCCGGGGAACAGGTAGTAGTCACCGCCGCTGCTGCCGGTGTCGCGCCAGTAGAAGCGGTTGAACACGTTGTCCACCGACAGGTTCCAGGTCACGGCGCGCTCATGCACGCGGTGGCGGAAGCGCAGGCCGGCATCGAACACCGAATAGTCCGGCGCACGCACGCCGCCGTCGGCACGGGCCACATTGGCGGCGGCATAGCGCCAGCCACCGGTGACATCCAGGCCCTGCACGAACGGCAGTGCGTAGGCCAGATGCACACTGGCACGCACCTTCGGCACGTTCACCAGCTGATGGCCTTCCTGGCCCGGCGTGCCGGTATCGCGTGCACGCGCCTGCAGCACGCTGGCGCTGGCGACGATCTGCAGCGCATCGGTCAGCTGGCCGTTGGCGGTCAGCTCCAGGCCGGTATGGGTCTGCGTGCCGCGCTCGACGAAGGTGTAACCGGCATCGCTGTCATCCGGCATGGCGTACTGGTAGGGCTGCGAGATGCGGAACAGCGCGGCGCCCAGGGTGAGCGAGGCAGCTGGCACGTACTTGACGCCGGCTTCCAGCTGCCGTGACTGCACCGCCGGCAGGAAGGCATCGGCGTTGGAGGTCCAGAACGGTGCCTCCTGGCCCAGCGCAATGCCGCGCACATAACTGGCGTACGCATTGAGCTGGTCGGTGGCCTTCCATACCAGCGCGGTCTGCGGCAGGAAGCGCGACAGCCGGCTGTGCCGCTGCGGCGTGCCGCGCTTGTCGTAGGCGCGCTCGTCCAGGCGGACGAAGCGGCCACCAGCCAGCCACTGCCAGTCATCGCCGAACTGCATGCGGTCCAGCGCGAACACGGCGGTCTGGCGGCTGTCCAGACGCCGTGCGGACGGGCCGGGCATCAGCGGCGAGGGCTCGTACACCGGCACCTGCGTGTCGTGGATGTTGCTGCTGCCTACGTACTCGTTGACGCTCGGTCGCCTGTCCACCGTGCGGCGGAACGTGTCGGCGCCGACCGTCAGCTGGTGGCCGACGCTGCCGGTGTCGAAGCGGCCACGCAGCTCGGCGCGCGCCTGCTGGTTGCGGCGCGTATCGTCCGGACTGCGGTAGTCGTAGATGTCGTAGTCGCCGTTGGGGGCGAAGTAGTTGCCGGGCACGCTGCCGTCAGCGCATGCGTCGGCGTAGTAGCAGCCATAGGCGAAGGCGACATTGTCGTCGATCACCGAGCGGCTGTGGCCCACCGACAGCCGCGACTGCCAGCGCTCGTTGAAGTCGTAGGTGTGTACGGCGGTGATGTTGGTGCTGGCGATCTCCACCGGGCGCTGCCACGGCTGATAGCCCAGCAGGTGCTCGCGGTCGACGCCACGAGGCAGCTCCCGTGCGCCCAGCAGCTGGTAACCGGACACCGAGCGCTGCGAACTGGTCTGGTAGTTGGCGTCCACTTCCAGCTTGCCGCGCTCGCCGATCAGCCAGTCCGCTGCAAGCGAATAGAAGTTGCGGCGGCCGTCGGCGTGCTCGACGTAGGACTCGCTGCCCTCCCAGGCGGCATTGAGGCGGATGCCGAAACGCGGCGTGATCCAGTGGCCGACATCGACGGCGGCATAGCGCGAGCCTTCCGAATCGGTGCCAAGGGTAGCCGTGCGCACTTCCGCCGGGCGCTTGCCGATGTAGTTGATGATGCCGCCGGGTGCCATCACCCCCGCGGCGAGGCCGGCCTCACCCTTCAGGATCTCCACCGCCTGCACGTTCTCCAGCGCCAACCGCTGCTCGCCGGCGATGGCCAGGCCGTTGAAGCGGTAGCCGGTGGCGGCATCGAGCGCGAAGCCGCGGATGGCGACGTTCTGGTAGTAGCCCACCGGCGCGTAGGCATCACCGAGCGAGGCGTCATTGCTGGCCAGTTCGGACAACGAGCGCACCTGTCGACGGTCGAGGTAGTCGCGTTCGAGCACGTTCACCGAGGCCGGGGTGTCCTTCCAGGAGCCGGCGCCGAATGCACTGACCCGCGCGCTGTCGGCCGCCGGCCTGCCGGCCTGCACGCGGACCGCTGCCAGCTCGGTGGGCGAACGTTCGCCGCTGTCGGCTGTCACGTCGGGGGAGGCTCCAGCCTCGCTGGCATGCAGCGGCAGCGCGGCACAGAGGGCGAGAGCGAGCAGGGTGGGACGCAGGCAGCGGTTCATTCGATTCGTCTTCGGACAACAGGGGAGACGAAGCGACGGCGCGCAGGTGCACCGGCCCGGAACGGGGGTGTGGCTGCGGCTCAAAGCTCCCTACGCCGGTGCAAACCGGATCAGGTTCCAAGGGACTCTCTCAGCCTGCAGATCCAGGCACCCCCGCTTCAGGCCGCTATTTCACTACAGATGGCAGGGATTTGCGAGCCGATGCCCTTCAGGCGGCGGCATGCAGCGCCTGCAGCAGGGCCTGGCCGGGTGCGCTGGCGAACCACGCGGCATGGCCCAGCATGAAGGGATACCAGGCGACATCGGCGTTCGCCGTCGAGCCGGTGATGCCTTCGAAGTACTCCACTTCGGACAGTGCGAAGTCGAAGTGGACCATCGGCAGCAGGTCCGCCAGCAGGTGCAGGCGGGTGGCCGACAACGGCAGCACTTCGCGGTAGCCGTCGAGCAGCGCCAGCGCGATGTCGATGCGCACCGCCTCATGGCCCCGCTCCAGCTCCAGCCAGGCCACCGCATTGCGCTCGATCGCGGTGGCCAGGTCGAACAGCGCGCTGGTGGGTGAGGTGAGGCCGAAATCCAGCACGGTGCTGACGTCGTCGCCGCGCCACAGCAGGTTGGACACATGCCAGTCGTTGTGCGCCCACAGCGGCGGCTCCGCGGACAGGCGCTCGGCCAGGCCGGCATGCCAGGGCAGGACGTCGCGGCGCAGCTGCGCCTGCCACGGAATGCGTGCCAGGTAGCGCGCCAGTCCCGGGCGGTCGGGAAGACCCGCTTCCAGCGCGCCGATGGGGTCGGCGGCGCGGATCAGCTCGTCGCGTGCCACCAGGACATGCGTGCTGCGCTGCGGGGCGTGGTAGCTGGCGGCGGCCTGATGCAGCTGGGCCAGCATGCGTCCGGCAGAACGCGCCCGTGCGGTGTCCGTCAGCAGCGTCCAGGAGGCGGCGTCGCGGTACAGATCGTCACCCACCCCCGGTGAATGCAGTTCATAGGTCCACGGCCCATGCTCGATGGCGCTGTCGCCTCCGGCGGTGGGCAGAACCTTCACCACCGGCACGCCGGCAGCGTCCAGATGGGCGATGAAGCGGTGTTCCTCCTGCAGGCAGGCGGCACTGCGCACGCTGCGGTGGTGGCGCTTGATGAACACCCGACCGCGGGTACCCTCGGCCAGCGCGGCGGCCGACAACGGCCGGGGGCTGTGCCAACGCAGGGCGCTGTCCGCGTCCAGCACCGGATAACGGCGGGTCAGCCAGGCAACCTCGGCTGCATCGATCGCGGGCCAGTCGGCAGCGACCTCATCGTTGTTGAGGCCCTGCACGCGGTGGGCGGTGGAGGTCATGCGGGGGCCGGGGGCAAAGGAGTCATCCAGGGCTGCGCATTCAACGCCATGGACGGTCCGGACGCAAACGGGCGGGTCATCGACCCGCCCGTTGCCGGTGATGCCGGGCAGTGCCGGCGAGGGTTACCAGCCGCGGTGGCGACCGCGGTCGTGGTAGTAGCGGCGGTCGCTGTCGCGCCAGCGGCGGTCATGACCGCGGTCCCGATAGCCATAGCCTCGGTCGTAGCCGCGCTGGTAGCCGCGGTCGTAGCGGCGGTCATAACGACGGTCGTGGCGGTCCGGGGTGGTCAGGTTGCCGATCGCGCCGCCGGCCACGGCACCGCCGACGGTGGCGGCCGGATCGCCATTGGAGATCAGGTGGCCGGCGACGCCGCCCACCACCGCACCGACGACGGTGCGCTTGTCCTTCCTCGACATGGCGCTGGCGTCGCTGACCACGGCGACACCGGCCAGCAGGGCCAGGGCCATCGCCACGCCACGGAAGCTGAGAGCGGAAGTACTGAGCATGTTCGGTTCTCCTGTAGGGGCATGCCACGGTGGGCAGGGAGGGCGCGGGCGCCCTGGCTGCCGTAGTGACCACGCTGGCGCCCGGAGATTGCCGGAACATTGCGTGGGCCACTGGGCGGCGTGCGTATTCATCTAGCGTCAGACGGCATGAAGCCTGCCTGAAAGTTCAATGGCCGGATGGACAGGATTCAGATTTTGCCGTCACGCAGATAGTCGAACAGCTCCGCATCGCCTTTCAGGCCCAGCTTCAGCATCGCATCGCCCTTCTGCCGGCTGATGGTGCTGACGCTCTTGTGCAGCTGCACCGAGATCTCCTTCACCGTCATGCCGGTGCCGAGCAACCGCAGCACTTCCAGTTCGCGCGGCGACAGCGGTTTGCCGTCGCCCTCGCGCATGCGCCAGCTGCCGGCGGCCTCGACCCGCTCGCGCAGGCTGCGGCTGATATAGAGCTGGCCGCGGTTCACCGCCTGGATCGCCTGCGGCAGCTCGTCCATCGACGAACTCTTGTCGACCAGGCCGAGCACGCCGCTGTCGAGCACCATGCGCAGGATCGCCAGGTTGCTGGAAACGCTGAGCATCAGCACCTTGAGGTCGGGATGGCGGCGCCGGATCATGCCGATCATGGCGAAGCCATCGGCCTGGGGACTGCCGGGCATCGAATAGTCGGTGACCAGCAGGTCGCATGGCTGGCTGGTCAGCAGCGCCATCAGCGCCTGGGCGCTGTCGGCTTCACCGACGACCTGGCCAACGCCGCTGGACTCGATGACGGCGCGGGTTCCGATACGGACCACGGGGTGGTCGTCTGCGATGATGATGCGCAAGCTCATGCTCTAGTATGACCACCGGGCACGCCGGACCGCGACCATCGCGGCTCCTGGCAGGATTCTAGGAGATCAACGCCGATGCGTAGCTGGGCTGTTCGCGGGCGGGTCCTGCTGCTGGCCATGTTGGGTCCTGCCGTCGCTTGGGCGCAACTCGCGCCCGGCCCATTGCCGTTGAGTCCCCTGCAACGCGAATACCTGACCGCGCACCCTCGCATCGTCGTCGGGCAGTATGACAGCGGTTGGCCCCCTTTCGAGTCGATCCACGAAGGCCAGCAGGTCGGCCTGGGACCGGACTACTTGTCGCTTTTGGCTCGTCGTTTGGGCGTGAAAGTCGAGGCACGCCGCTATCCGGACTGGACATCCGTGCTGGACGCGGCATGCCGGGGCGAGATCGATGTGGTCATGAACATCGGCCTGAGTGCCGACCGAACCCGTTGCATGGTCTACACCTCGGCCTATGTCGAAGCGCCGCTGGCGGTGGTCGGACGACCTGGAGACCTGCGTGCTTCGGAGATGCCGGATCTTGACGGACTGCGCGTCGTGATCGAGCAGGATTTCCTGACCGCACCGCAGGTGCGTGCACGATTTCCACGCGCTCGACAACTTGTCGCAAATGGCACTTTGGCGGCGTTGCAGATGGTCAGAGACGACAAGGCCGACGTCTATATCGGTAATGCCTATGTCGCCACCGAGCTGATCGCGGCCCATCAGCTGAAGGGAGTGGTGCTGCTGCGGCCCAGCGATCTGCCGCCGGAGCGGGCGCACTTCGGCGTCCCCAACAGCAAGCAACCGCTGGCCGAGGCACTGGATCTTGCGCTGGCTGCCACCAGCCAGGCGCAGCGGGACGCGCTGGCCCAGCGCTGGCTGCGGCCTCCGGAATGGTCCGCGTCGGCGCAGCTGGCCCTGAGCCAGGCCGAAAAGCGCGTGCTGCAGCAGCCGTTGAAGATCACCTTCGCGCCCAATGCCGCGCCGCTTTCGTTCACCGACGACGACGGCCAGCCCAGCGGCCTGACCAGCGAGTACCTGCGGCGGCTGATCCAGGTCGGCGCCAACCTGGAGGTGGAAACCAGCCACGACTGGTTCGAGGTGCGCGAGAAGGCGCTGCAGGGTGAGGTGCAGGCGGTGATGGGCATTCCCACCGATTCGCGCTACCTGGGGCCGGACTGGGTGTTCAGCCAGCCCTTCATCAGCGTGCCGAGCGTGATCGTCGGCACGCGCGACAGCCCGGCGATCCTGGGGCTGGCCGATCTGCAGGGCAAGCGCGTGCTGCTGTCCGACCCGGAACGCCTGCGCGGCTACGTGCTGCAGCAGGCGCCACGGGCAAAGATCATTCCCGCGCGCAGTGGCGAGCAGGCGTTGCAGCGATTGGCCAATGGCGAGGCCGATGCCTACGTGGGCAACCTGGTCCTGGTCGATCACCTGTTGCGCAACCGCTTCCCGGGCCGTCTGCAGATCCTTGCGCCGGCCGGATTCGGCGACCAGCTGGCGCTGGCTGTCGACCGTCGCCATGCCGCCCTGGCGACCACCTTCGACCGCCTGCTGCTGCAGATGTCACCGCGGGAGCATGAGGCGCTGCGGGGCGACTGGCTGGCCGTGGAATATCGCAGTGGCATGGACTGGGACGCCGTGCTGCATTGGGGGCTTCCGCTGCTGCTGGTGCTGCTGACCGGGGCGGTGGTGCATGGCGTCGGTCACTGGCGGCTGCGCCGGGAGGTGGCCGGTCGCCGCCATCTGGAGCAGCGCCTGGCCGAGGTCACCGACAATCTGCCTGCGGTGGTCTACCAGGCACGTCGCGACGCGGACGGCAGCCTGGCCTTCCCCTTCATCGCCGGCGACCTGCAGGCACTGTTCGGCATTCCGCGGCAGCGTGCCGAGCAGGATGCGCAGGCGCTGCTGGCGCGGATCGAGGACACCGACCGCCAGGCCGTGCTGCAGGCCATCGACCAGGCGGCCCGCCAGTTCGCGCCGCTGGCCTTCGAGTTCCGCCTGCTGCCGGGTGATGACGGCACGCCCGCGCGCTGGGTACGCAGCCAGGCTCACCCTTACGCCACCGAGGCCGGCGCCGTCACCTGGAGCGGCTACTGGGTGGACGTGACCCAGGCACGCGTACAGGCCGATGCGCTGGCGGCGGCCAAGATCGAGGCGGAACAGGCGGCCGAGGCCAAATCACGCTTCCTGGCCACGATGAGTCATGAGATCCGCACGCCGATGAGCGGTGTACTGGGCATGCTGGAAGTGCTGGCGCACTCGCCGCTGGATGCAGAACAGCAGCGCATCCTTGCCGTGATCGAGGATTCTGCACAGATGCTGCGGCAGATCCTCGATGACATCCTCGACTACTCGCGCATCGAAGCCGGCGCGCTGCGCCTGGAACCGGTGCCATTGTCACTGCGGACGCTGCTGGAAGGCGTGTGCCGGCTGATGTCGGCGCAGGCCAGCGCGCGTGGCCTGACCCTGCACGTGCAGATCGATCCGCAGCTGGCTGCGGCGCATGAAGTGGATGGCGTGCGCCTGCGGCAGATCGTCTTCAACCTGCTCAGCAATGCCATCAAGTTCACCGCGCAGGGCGATGTGTGGCTGCGGCTGGAGGTGCTCGGGCCGACCACCGCCGATGGCAGTCAGCCGTTGTGCCTGAGCGTCATCGATACCGGCATGGGCATCGCGCCGGAACAGCTGCAGCACCTCTTCGCGCCGTTCACCCAGGCCGGTGCATACATCCAGCGCGACCACGGCGGAACCGGCCTGGGCCTGAGCATCTGCCAGCGGCTGGTGCAGATGATGGACGGCACGTTGACCCTGCAGAGCACGCTCGGCGAGGGCACCCGCGCGGAGGTCCGTCTGTCGCTGGTGGAAGCCGGCATCGAGGACGTCGCCGTGCTGGCGAGCGAGCACGAGCAGGCGGCGCTGCTGCCGACCGCGCTGCGCCAGAGCCGCGTGCTGGTGATCGAGGATCATCCGACCAACCAGGCGATGATGGCCTGGCGGCTGCAGCAGCTGGGCCTTCCGCACGTGCTGGTGAGTGATGGCCAGCAGGCGCTGGACCGGTTGGCGTCGGAACGCTTCGACCTGGTGATCACCGATTGCCGCATGCCGGTTCTCGATGGCTTTGCGTTCACCCGCCTGCTGCGCGAGCGCGAAGGCCGCCAGGGCCAGGCGCGCATGCCGGTACTGGCATTGACGGCCAGCGTGCTGGACGACGACGCGCGACGTTGCCGCGAGGCCGGCATGGATGAGGTGCTGGCCAAGCCGTTGTCGCTGGCTACGCTGCGCGCGGCGTTGATGCGATGGCTGCCGCAGGCGTCCGTGGCACCGGAGGCGACCGCCGAGTCGTCCGCAGCGGTGGAGGGCGACGCATCGCTGGACCTGGCGGGCCTGCAGCGGCGCTTCGGTTCGCTTGCGGTCGCCGTGCTGCGGGCCGCCACCCTGCTGCTGGCCAGCGATGTGTATATCGCGGCGGTGCCGGGTGCGGGGCAGGCGGGCGACCGCGAGGCCGCCGCCCTGCACCTGCATCGCCAGGCCGGGGGGCTCGGGGCGGTGGGTGCGCATGCGCTGGCAACGCAGGCCAATGCCCTGGTCGAACGCCTGGAAGACGCCGGAGAAGTGGACAGCGCGCCGTTGTTCGCCGAAGTCCAGGCGTTCCTGTCACGCCTGCAGCAGCAGCTGCAGGGGCTGTCTCACTGAGCAGACTGCTGCTGCAGGTAAGCGATCACCAGCGCACGTCGTTCGGCGCTGGGAAACGCGTTGTACATGCGCGTGCCGGGCACCTGCTGCGTTGGTGACTGCAGGAAGGCATCCAGGGTCTGCGCGGTCCAGACGATATCGGCCCGGCGCATGCCCTGCGAATAGCCATAGTCGGGCAGGCTGCCAGCGCGGCGTCCGATCACACCGTGCAGGTTGGGGCCGAACCGGTGGATGCCACCGGCCTGCACCGTGTGGCAGCCCGCACACAGTTCGAACGCGCGCTGCATCGCCTGTTGTCGCGCCTGCTCAGGTGTGGCCGGTGGCGTGGCCGTGCGCTGGCAGCCGCTGCACGCCAGCAGCAGGACGAGGGCAGGGAGCAGACGGAAGGCACGCATGGGCGGAGAGGATAGCCGTGGCCGCCGCGGGCCGGGCTGCGACACGCGGTCGCAGCCCCCTGCGGTCACATGCCCGAGTAGTTCGGGCCGCCGCCGCCCTGCGGGGTCACCCAGACGATGTTCTGGGTGGGATCCTTGATGTCGCAGGTCTTGCAGTGCACGCAGTTCTGCGCGTTGATCTGCAGGCGTGCGTTGTCGGCTTCGCCAACGAACTCGTACACGCCGGCCGGGCAGTAGCGCGCTTCCGGGCCGGCGTACTCGGCCAGGTTCACCTTCACCGGAATGCTCGGATCTTTAAGGGTCAGGTGGCTGGGCTGGTTCTCGTCGTGGTTGGTGCTGCTCAGGAACACCGAACTGAGACGGTCGAAGGTCAGCACCCCGTCCGGCTTCGGGTAGCTGATGCGGGTGTGCTGGGCCGCCGGCTCCAGGCAGGCGTGGTCCGGCTGCGTACGGTGCAGCGTCCACGGCGGGTTGCGCACGCCCAGCTTCGGCAGCAGCCACTGCTCCACGCCGGTCATCAGCGTGGCCACGGTCTGGCCCTTCTTGAACCACTGCTTGAAGTTCTTGGCCTGCTGCAGTTCGGTGAACAGCCAGCTGGCTTCGAAGGCCTGCGGATAGGCGCTCAGTTCATCGTGCTGGCGATCGGCGGCCAGCGCGTCGAACGCGGCGTCGGCGCACAGCATGCCGGTCTTGATCGCGGCGTGGCTGCCCTTGATGCGGCTGGCGTTGAGATAACCGGCCTCGCAACCGACCAGCGCGCCACCGGGGAACACCGTCTTCGGCAGCGACAGCAGGCCGCCGGCGGTGATCGCACGCGCGCCGTAGCCGATGCGGGTACCGCCTTCCAGGTGCTTGCGGATCTGCGGATGGGTCTTGAATCGCTGGAATTCCTCGAACGGGCTCAGCCAGGGGTTCTTGTAGTCCAGGCCGACCACGTAGCCGATGGCGACCTTGCCGCCGTCGGCGTGGTAGAGGAACGCGCCGCCGTAGGTGTCGCTGTCCAGCGGCCAGCCGGCGGCGTGCACCACCAGGCCCGGCTCATGCCTGGCCGGGTCGATCTGCCACAGTTCCTTGATGCCGATGCCGTAGGCCTGCGGGTCCTTGCCTTCGTCCAGCTTGTAGCGGGCGATCAGCTGGCGGCCGAGGTGGCCGCGCGCGCCTTCGGCGAAGACCGTGTACTTCGCATGCAGCGCCATGCCGCGCTCGAAGGCCGGGCCGATGCTGCCGTCCTTCTCGATGCCCATGTCGCCGGTGGCCACGCCGATCACTTCGCCGTTGTCGCCGTACAGCACTTCGGCGGCGGCGAAGCCGGGGAAGATCGCCACTTCCAGCGCCTCGGCCTGCTGCGCCAGCCAGCGGGTCACTTCGCCCAGGCTGATGATGTAGTTGCCTTCGTTGTGGAAGCACTCCGGCAGCAGCGCATTGGGCGTGCTGCGCGACCCGGTTTCACTGAGGAACAGGAATTCGTCGCGGGTGACCTTCTGCTTCAGGGGTGCGCCGCGCTCGGCCCAGTCCGGGAACAGTTCGGTCAGGGCGCGCGGGTCCATCACCGCGCCGGACAGAACATGTGCACCGGGCTCGGAGCCCTTCTCCAGCACGCACACCGACAGTTCGCGGCCGGCTTCGATCGCACGCTGGCGCAGGCGGATCGCGGTGGCCAGCCCGGCTGGGCCGGCACCGACGATCACCACGTCGAACTCCATTACTTCACGCGGGGGCAGGGCGTTGGCTTCAGCGCTCATCGATTGCATGACTCGTGGGTAGTGCCGGTAGCAGGGCCACCGGCGGTTGCCTGGAAATCGCGCGTGCAGCCACGGCGAAACGGTTGTTTGAATGTGTCAGGGTACCGGGACGGGCGTGATCGAGCTAGATCGCCGATGTTCACGTCGTGATTGCTGCAGTGCAGCGTACGCCCGCAGCCGGATGGGAGCCGACCTTGGTCGGCACGCGCTTCCCGGATGACCGACAATGGCCCGGTCCCGACTGCGTGTGAGTGCCATGGCCCTGGATCCGTACGACCTGTTCGATGTCCGTTCCCTGCTCAGCGAGGAAGAGCGCGCAGTACAGGACAGCGTGGCGCGTTTCACCGACGAGCGCGTGCTGCCGATCATCGGCGATGCCTTCGACCAGGCGCGCTTCCCGGCCGAACTGGTACCGGAGATCGCATCGCTGGGCCTGCTGGGCGCGACACTGCCGGCCGAATACGGTGGCGGTGGCCTCGGCGCGGTCAGCTATGGCCTGATCTGCCAGGAGCTGGAGCGCGGCGATTCGGGCCTGCGCAGCTTCGTCTCGGTGCAAAGCTCGCTGTGCATGTACCCGATCTACGCCTATGGCAGCGAGGAACAGCGCCAGCAGTGGCTGCCGGCGATGGCGCGCGGCGAGCTGATCGGCTGCTTCGGCCTGACCGAGGCGCATGGGGGTTCCGACCCGGCCAGCATGAAGACCCGCGCCGTGCGCGACGGCAGTGACTGGCGCATCAGCGGCAGCAAGATGTGGATCACCAGCGGCCCGGTGGCCGATCTGGCCATCGTCTGGGCACAGACCGAGGACGGCATCCAGGGCTTCGTGCTGGAGAAGGGCATGGCCGGCTTCACCACGCAGGAGATCAAGCACAAGATGAGCCTGCGCGCCTCGTTGACCGGCGCGCTGTTCTTCGACGATGTGCGCGTGCCCGACAGCCACCGCCTGCCCAACGTGAAAGGCCTGAAGGGGCCGCTCGGGTGCCTGACCCAGGCGCGTTACGGGATCAGCTGGGGCCCGATCGGCGCGGCCATCGCCTGCCTGGATGAAGCGCTGGGCTACGCCAAGGAGCGCGTGCTGTTCGGCCGCCCGCTGGCCGCCACCCAGAGCGCGCAGATCAAGCTGGCGGAAATGGCCCGCCGCATCACCACCGCCCAGCTGCTGGCCCTGCAACTGGGCCGGCTGAAGGAAGCCGGCCAGCTGCAGCCGCAGCAGGTCAGCCTGGCCAAGTGGAACAACTGCCGCATGGCCATCGACATCGCCCGCGAGTGTCGCGATCTGCTCGGTGGGGCTGGCATCACCACCGAACACGTGGCGATCCGGCACGCGCTGAACCTCGAATCGGTGATCACCTATGAAGGCACCGAGACCGTGCACCAGCTGGTGATCGGCCGCGAGCTGACCGGCATCAACGCGTTCTGACAGCGGGTTCCGGTGGGTGCCAACCTTGGTCGGCACATTTCTTCGGCGCGCATCCGGGCATCGGTGCGGACCAAGGTCCGCACCCACCATAAGCAGGTCACACGTACGTGTAGAGCCGAGCCCATGCTCGGCTGCTTCCTCTCACGCGCCGCCGGCAAACCCGTGCTGCCGCCAGGCTTCATACATCACCACGGCAACGGTGTTGGAAAGATTGAGGCTGCGGTTGTCCGGCCGCATCGGCAGGCGCAGGCGGCGGCCATCCGGCAGTGCATCGAGCACGTCCTGCGGCAGGCCGCGGCTTTCCGGGCCGAACAGGAAGGCGTCGCCCTCTTCAAAGGCCACGCTGTCGTAGCGCACGCTGGCGCGGGTACTGAGTGCGAACAACCGATTCGGTGCGATCCGCGCCAGCGCGGTGTCCAGATCCGGATGCACCTGCAGGCGCGAGTACTCGTGGTAGTCCAGGCCGGCGCGCTTGAGCTGCTTGTCTTCCAGTGCGAAGCCGAGTGGCTCGACCAGGTGCAGCTGCGCGCCGGTGTTGGCGCAGAGCCGGATCACATTGCCCGTGTTGGGCGGGATTTCCGGTTGGAACAGGATCACGTGGAACTGGGGTGCGGCATTCATCGGCGCAGTGTACCTGCGACGGCGGCCTGCTTTACGGCGCGCGCCCTGCGCGGGGCAGGGCGGCACCGCTTACGGGCGCAGCAGGACCTGGGCGGTTTCGGTGGCCAGGGCCTGCAGGTCGGCCGCGCTCGGACGCACCTGCAGGGTCGGCAGGTTGACGATCACCTGGTTGGCGACGCTGGTGGCGGCGGCGGCCAGGGTGGCGGCGTAGCGCTGTGCTTCCAGTTCGGCGGCCAGGGCGACGCGCTGTTCCAGGCTCGGGCGCACTTCCACCGCGGCCAGGGTGGTGATCGGCAGGGCGGCGGCGACGGGGGCGGCGGTGAAGCCGTCGCGTTCGGCCAGCTGGTCGGCGCTGGGGCGCACTTCCACGGTGGCCAGGGTCGGAATGCCGCTGGCCTGTTCCCAGGCCTGCTGGGCCAGCTGGTCGGCGGCCGGGCGAACCTGCACGGTGGCCAGGGTCTTGATGGATTCGGAGGCCTGCACCGACGAAACAACCGCGGTGCCGGCGATCAGGGCGATGGCGATGGCAATGGTCTTGGCGTTCATGACGGGGCCTGTTTAGTGTTGTTGAGCGGTGGTGTGGTAGTAAGGTAGAACACCAATTCGGGGGATGCAAGGGAAATTTTCGATTTCTTGCATTTGTTCAGTCTTCAGTCAGCTTTTGTCTGAAGCCCTTCTTGGCGCAGGAAGTACCAAGCAAACCCCGTGCCAACTTTTAATCATTGATTTGAAAGGGTTTTTCTCCCGTCGGAAAGTGTCCGCGGGGCGGACACCTGTCCATCCGAGGGGGCGCGGACACTGTCCGGACGCAGGGGCGGGGGAGACGTGACTGCTGTCGGGGGCCGCCGACAAGGCCCTGAACGGCTACGGGGGCAAACACCCCCAGTGACTGCTGGCGGATTCCGGGCCCCGGATGGGCGCGCTAGGATCGGGCTTCACCAACGTGACCAAGGATCCGGAAATGTCTCTCGCCCTGCGCCCGCGTGCTGCACTGCTCGCTGTTGCCCTCAGCACTGCCCTGGGCACGCTCGCGCCCACTCCTGCACTGGCGGCCAAGACGGTCACGCCGGCCAAGGTCGATATTCCGTTCGAGCAGTTCACCTTGCCCAACGGGCTGCGCGTGATCGTGCATACCGATCGCAAGGCGCCGATCGTGGCGGTCAACGTCTGGTATCACGTCGGCAGCAAGGACGAGCCTGCGGGCCGCACCGGTTTCGCCCACCTGTTCGAACACCTGATGTTCCAGAGCAGCGAAAACCACGACGGCGAGTATTTCGAACCGTTCAAGCAGGTGGGTGCCACCGGCCAGAACGGCACCACCAATACCGATCGCACCAATTACTTCGAGAACGTGCCGACCACCGCGCTGGACATGGCGTTGTGGATGGAGTCGGACCGCATGGGCCATCTGCTCGGTGCGATCGACCAGGCGGCGCTGGACGAGCAGCGTGGCGTGGTGCAGAACGAGAAGCGCCAGGGCGAGAACCAGCCCTACGGCCAGGCCTGGGAGAAGCTCAACCGTGCGATGTACCCGGCCGGCCACCCGTATCACCACAGCGTGATCGGCTCGATGAACGACCTCAACGCGGCCTCGCTGGATGACGTCAAGACCTGGTTCCGCACCTGGTATGGCCCGAACAACGCGGTGCTGGTGCTGGCGGGCGATATCGACGTGGCCACCGCCAAGGAGAAGGTGGCCCGTTACTTCGGCAGCATCCCGGCCGGTCCGAGCATGGCGCAGCCGAAGGTCGACGTGGCCAAGCGCCCGGCCGACACCCGCGAGACGATGACCGACAAGGTGCCGCAGTCGCGCATCTACCGCGCCTGGAACGTGCCGCAGGTCGGCACCACCGACGTCGACCAGCTGCAGCTGCTGGCCTATGTGCTCGGCGGCGCCAAGTCCTCGCGCCTGAGCCAGCGACTGCAGCACCAGGACAAGCTGGTGGACAACATCAGCGCCGGCGCCTACGCCTCGCAGCTGGGTTCCAACTTCATCGTCATGGCCACGGTGAAGCAGGGCCAGGATCCGGCCAAGGTCGAGAAGATCATCGACGAAGAACTGGACCGGTTGATCAAGGAGGGCCCCACGGCCGACGAGCTGGCGCGTGCCAAGACCGGCTCGCGCGCAGCGTTCATCCGCGGCATCGAGCGCATCGGTGGTTTCGGTGGCAAGGCCGACGCACTGGCCGAATGCGCGGTCTACACCGGCGACCCGGGCTGCTTCCGCACGTCGCTGGCCAACATCGACAAGGCGACCGCGGCCGACCTGAAGCGCCTGGGCGCACAGTGGCTGGACGTCGGCAGCCACACGCTGGTGGTCGAACCGGGCGAGCGCGTGGCGCTGAAGGAAGATCCCTCACAGGCGCCGAAGCCGTTCAACGTGCCGGCGGTGGACCCGAAGTACAGCACTCTGCCGGAGCAGGTGGACCGCAAGGCCGGCGTGCCGCAGACCCGTGAATTCCCGCAGCTGAAGTTCCCCGCCCTGCAGCGCGCCACGCTGAAGAACGGCACCCAGGTGGTGCTGGCCGAGCGCCACGAGATTCCGGTGGTGCAGTTCAGCTACCAGTTCCCGGGTGGCTTCACCGCCGACCAGGGCCGCAAGCCGGGCACCGCCAACTTCACCATGAACCTGATGACCGAAGGCGCCGGCAAGCTCGGCTCGCTGGCCTTCGCCGATGCCGCCGATGCGCTGGGTGCCAGCCTGGACGCCGGTGCCGGCCTGGATTCGGTGACCGTGGACCTGTCGGCACTGAAGGAGAACCTGGTGCCATCGCTGGCCCTGTACCGCGATCTGCTGCGCGAGCCGCGCTTCGAACAGGCCGAGATCGACCGGGTCAAGGCCACCTGGATCGCCGGCATCCAGCAGGAGAAGGTCAACCCGAACGCGGTGGCCATGCGCGTGCTGCCGCCGCTGCTGTACGGCAAAGGCCATCCGTACGCCATTCCGTTCACTGGCAGCGGCGATGAAGCGGCCATCAGCAGCCTCACCCGCGAGGATCTGGTCGACTTCCACCGCGACTGGCTGCGCCCGCAGGATGGCACCCTGATCGTGGTTGGCGATACCACGCTGGCCGAGATCGTGCCCCTGCTGGACAAGCAGCTGGGCGACTGGAAGGCCACGGGCGATGCGCCGCAGGTGAAGGCGGCCACCGATGTGGCGCTGCCGAAGGGCCCGCGCGTGTTCCTGATCGATCAGCCGGGTGCGGTGCAGGCAAACCTGTTCGCCGGCCAGGTGGTGCCGCCGTCCAGTGACGCCAGCTCGACCCGCTTCGATATCGCCAACGGTGTGATCGGCGGTGACTTCACCTCGCGCCTGAACATGAACCTGCGCGAGGACAAGCACTGGTCCTATGGCGCGCGCAGCAGTGCGCCGAACTCGGTCGGACAGCGGCCGTGGGCGGCCAGTGCCCCCGTGCAGATCGACAAGACCGGCCCGGCGCTGGCCGAGATGCAGAAGGAAATCGTCGAGTTCAGCACGGGCAGCAAGCCGGCCACCGCTGCCGAGGTCAACCGCATCCGCAACATCCAGACGCTGAGCCTGCCGGGCGCCTATGAGACCGCCAGTGCGGTGGCCGCGACCATCAGCAGCATCGTGCAGTTCAAGCGGCCGGATGACTATGTGCTGCGTCGCAAGGCCGAGATCGAGGCGATGACGCCGGCCCAGGTGCAGCAGGCTGCGGCCGAGATCAAGCCGCAGGCGCTGACCTGGGTGGTGGTGGGCGACCTCAAGCAGACCGAGGCGGCCGTGCGCGCGCTGAACCTGGGCGAGGTGACCGTGCTGGATGCCGAAGGCAAGCCGGTCAAGAAGTAAGGGACAGGCCTGCCCGCCACGGCGGGCAGGCCTCCCGGCTACCCTCGATTCAGGCGGTTCAGGCAGAATCCCCTCATACCCTTCCAGGATCTGCCCATGCGCGTTCTGCTGCTTTCCTCCCTGCTGCTCACCGTCACCGCCTGTACCTGGGTGCCGATCGAACCGGCCGGGAAGACCGTCCGCGTGCTGCCGGCCGGGCCGGCGCCCACCGGCTGCATCACCAAGGGCGAGGTGGTGGTCACCGTGAAGAGCAAGGTCGGCTTCTACAACCGCAACCCGCTGCGCGTGCAGGAAGAACTGGAAACGCTGGCCCGCAACGAGGCCCCCAGCGCCGGCGCCAATGCCGTACAGGCCGCCGCACCGCCGGCCGATGGCAGCCAGCGCTTTGCCGCCTTCCAGTGCCCGCCGCGCTGAATCCTTCACCATACGGGCAAGCCTGAATTCGTAAAGATGCGGTGAAGGCCCGGGGGGTTATAGAATAGCGCCCCCTTTTGCCTGAGCCTTGGCGCTAACCTCGATGCTCTTCAAGAATGTCTCGATCGCCGGCCTGGCACACGTCGATGCGCCTCATACGCTGACGACGAAGGAAATCAACGAACGCCTGCAGCCGACGCTGGACCGGCTGGGCATCCGCACCGACGTGCTCGGCGATATCGCCGGCATCCACGCCCGCCGCCTGTGGGACAACGGCGTGCTGGCCTCGGACGCGGCCACCATGGCCGGTCGCAAGGCACTGGAAGATGCCGGCATCGAAGCCACCCAGGTCGGCCTGCTGGTCAATACCTCGGTCAGCCGCGACTACCTGGAGCCGTCCACGGCCTCCATCGTCTCGGGCAATCTGGGTGTCAGCGACGAATGCATGACGTTCGATGTCGCAAATGCCTGCCTGGCTTTCATCAACGGCATGGACATCGCAGCGCGCATGATCGAGCGCGGTGACATCGACTATGCGCTGGTGGTGGATGGCGAAACCGCCAACCTGGTGTACGAGAAGACGCTGGAGCGCATGACCGCGCCGGACGTCACCGCCGACGATTTCCGCAACGAACTGGCGGCGCTGACCACCGGTTCGGGCGCTGCCGCCATGGTGATGGCGCGCTCGGAACTGGTGCCGGATGCCCCGCGCTACAAGGGCGGCGTCACCCGTTCGGCGACCGAATGGAACCAGCTGTGCCTGGGCAACCTGGACCGCATGGTGACCGACACCCGCCTGCTGCTGATCGAAGGCATCAAGCTGGCGCAGAAGACCTTCACTGCGGCCAAGATCGCGCTGGGCTGGGCGGTGGAAGAACTGGACCAGTTCGTCATCCACCAGGTCAGCCAGCCGCACACCGCAGCGTTCATCAAGAACTTCGGCATCGACCCGAAGAAGGTCATGACCATCTTCGGCGAGCACGGCAACATCGGCCCGGCGTCGGTACCGATCGTGCTGAGCAAGCTCAAGCAGCTGGGCAAGCTGAAGAAGGGTGATCGCATCGCGCTTCTGGGCATCGGCTCGGGCCTGAACTGCTCGATGGCCGAAGTGGTCTGGTAAACAGACCCCTGCGTTGAATCCTGGGGCCGGTACTACCGGCCCTTTTTACAGGTGCGACCCGATGTCCAAGCTTCCCGGTTACCCCGCCCATCCCCAACGCTTCGAGGTCCGCCCTGGCCTGTCGATGAACTATCTCGACGAGGGCCCGCGCGACGGTGAGGTGGTGGTGATGGTGCACGGCAATCCGTCGTGGAGCTATTACTGGCGCACGCTGGTGGCCGGCCTGTCGGACAAGTACCGTTGCATCGTGCCCGACCACATCGGCATGGGCCTGTCGGACAAGCCCGATGACCGTGGCTATGCGTACACGCTGCAATCGCGCGTGGATGACCTGGATGCGCTGCTCAGGCACCTGGGCATCACCGGCCCGGTGACCCTGGCCGTGCACGACTGGGGCGGCATGATCGGCTTTGGCTGGGCGCTGTCGCACCACGCGCAGGTCAAGCGGCTGGTGGTGCTCAACACCGCCGCGTTCCCGATGCCGGCAGCGAAGAAGATGCCGTGGCAGATCGCGCTCGGACGGCACTGGAAGATCGGCGAGTGGATCATCCGCACCTTCAATGCCTTCTCCGCCGGCGCATCGTGGCTGGGCGTTGAGCGGAAGATGCCCGCCGACGTGCGCCGCGCGTATGTATCGCCGTACAACAGCTATGCCAACCGCATCAGCACCATCCGCTTCATGCAGGACATTCCGCTGGGCCCGGCCGACAAGGCGTGGTCGCTGCTGGAGCGTGCAGGCAAGGCGCTGCCGTCGTTTGCCGATCGCCCGGCCTTCATAGGCTGGGGCCTGCGCGACTTCGTGTTCGACCACCATTTCCTGCAGGGCTTCCAGGCGGCGCTGCCGCAGGCCCAGGTGCATGCCTTCAAGGACGCGGGCCACTACGTGCTGGAAGACAAGCACGAGGTGCTGGTGCCGGAGATCCGCGCCTTCCTGGACGCGAACCCGATCTGATCGGATCCCCTCGGTAGCGCCGGGCCATGCCCGGCGTTGTCGTACAGGGGGTCAGAGCCCTTCCGTGCCGGAAACGGGCCCGACCCCGACCGTCACGCCGCGATCGGCGCCTGCGGCGGAGACGACGGGCTGCTGCCGTTGTCGTCCGGATGATCGTCGTCGTTGTCCGCCTCGTCGCGCCAGCGCCAGTCGGCCAGCGTCAGCGGGTCCAGGCCGTAGGCGATGCGGGCCTTGTCGCACTGCGGGCTGGCCTTGCCGTACTCCCATGAGGCATCCACTTCGCGGCAAACGCTGGGCCGGTTGGGGTGGATCGTGCAGCGCGAATACACGCCGATCTGCGCATCCAGTGCCACGCAGCGCACCGGTTTGGAGTGGGTGCCGCGCATGCACAGGCGATGCGGGTCGAGCACTTCGGTCAGCTGGTGGGGCACGCCGCCCGGGGTGACCTCGTCCGATTCCATCCAGTGGAAGGCCACGCGGTACTGGGTGCAGCAGGCGCCGCAGGTCATGCAGGGGTGTTGCATGGGCAAGCCGCCTCGGGCGGCAGTCGGAATCGGGAACGAGGCTGCGGATTTTCCACGAAGTGAGCCGCCGCGCAAGAAATTCCGTAAGCGGCGACAATGAACGGATGAACCGACCCTGCAACATTGCTGCGCGGTTGCCTGAACTGGCCCGTGAACGCCCCGACCAGATCGCCATCCGCTGCCCCGGCCGCCGCGGCGCCGGCAACGGCATGGCGGCCTACGATGTGACCCTGGACTATCGGCAGCTGGATGCCCGCAGCGACGCCATGGCCGCCGGCCTGGCCGGCTACGGGATCGGGCGCGGCGTGCGCACGGTGGTGATGGTGCGGCCCTCGCCGGAGTTCTTCCTGCTGATGTTCGCCCTGTTCAAGCTGGGTGCGGTGCCGGTGCTGGTCGATCCCGGCATCGACCGGCGCGCGCTGAAGCAGTGCCTGGACGAAGCCCAGCCGGAGGCCTTCATCGGCATCCCGCTGGCCCACGTGGCACGGCTGGCGCTGCGCTGGGCGCCGTCGGCGACCCGCCTGGTCACGGTGGGACGGCGGCTGGCCTGGGGCGGGACCACCCTGGCCGCGCTGGAGCGCGCGGGCGCGCAGGCCGGGCCGATGCTGGCGGCCACCGACGGCGAGGACATGGCCGCGATCCTGTTCACCAGCGGCTCTACGGGCGTGCCCAAGGGCGTGGTCTACCGCCATCGCCATTTCCTGGGCCAGATCGAGCTGCTGGGCAGCGCCTTCGGCATGGAGGCCGGCGGGGTGGACCTGCCGACCTTCCCGCCCTTCGCCCTGTTCGATCCCGCATTGGGGTTGACCTCGGTGATCCCGGACATGGACCCCACGCGGCCCGCGCAGGCCGATCCGGCACGCCTGCATGATGCGATCCAACGCTTCGGCGTGACCCAGCTGTTCGGCTCGCCTGCGCTGATGCGGGTCCTGGCCCGCCATGGCCGGCCGCTGCCGTCGGTGACCCGGGTGACCTCGGCCGGTGCCCCGGTTCCGCCGGATGTGGTCGCCACCATCCGTGGCCTGCTGCCGGCCGGCGCGCAGTTCTGGACGCCGTACGGTGCCACCGAATGCCTGCCGGTGGCGGTGGTGGAAGGCCATGAACTGGAGCGCACCCGTGCGGCCACCGAGGGCGGTGCGGGTACCTGCGTGGGCAACGTGGTGGCCCCGAACGAAGTGCGCATCATCGCCATCGATGATGCACCGCTGGCCGACTGGTCGCAGGTGCGCGTGCTGGCCACCGGCGAGGTGGGCGAGATCACCGTGGCCGGCCCCACCGCCACCGACAGCTATTTCAATCGCCCGCAGGCCACCGCTGCGGCGAAGATTGCCGAAACGCTGGCCGATGGCAGTACCCGCATCGTGCATCGCATGGGCGATGTCGGCTATTTCGACGCGCAGGGCCGTCTGTGGTTCTGCGGACGCAAGACCCAGCGCGTGGAAACCCCGCACGGCCCGCTCTACACCGAACAGGTCGAGCCGGTGTTCAACACGGTGCAGGGCGTGGCACGCACCGCGCTGGTCGGCGTGGGTCCCGCGGGCGCGCAGGTGCCGGTCCTGTGCGTGGAGCTGCAGCGTGGACAGTCCGACAGCCCGGCGCTGCATGAAGCGCTGCGCGCCCTTGCCGGCGCACGCCTGCCCGAGGCCGGGCTGCAGCACTTCCTGGTGCATCCGGCGTTTCCCGTGGATATCCGTCACAACGCCAAGATCGGCCGCGAGAAGCTCGCCGTCTGGGCCAGCGCCGAACTGGAGAAGCGCGCATGAAGATCCTGGTCACCGGTGGTGGTGGTTTCCTTGGCCAGGCGCTGTGCCGCGGGCTGGTCGAGCGCGGCCACCAGGTGCTGGCATTCAACCGCAGCCACTACCCGGCGCTGCAGGCGCTGGGAGTGGGCCAGATCCGTGGCGACCTGGCGGACCCGCAGGCCGTGCTGCATGCGGTGGCCGGTGTCGATGCGGTGTTCCACAACGGTGCCAAGGCCGGCGCCTGGGGCAGTTACGACAGCTACCACCAGGCCAATGTGGTCGGCACCGACAATGTCATCGCTGCCTGCCGTGCGCATGGCATCGGCAGGCTGGTCTATACCTCCACACCGAGCGTGACCCATCGTGCCACCCACCCCGTGGAAGGACTGGGCGCGGACGAGGTGCCCTACGGCGAGGATTTCCAGGCGCCGTACGCGGCGACCAAGGCGATCGCCGAACAACGGGTGCTGGCCGCCAACGACGCGACGCTGGCCACGGTGGCGCTGCGCCCGCGCCTGATCTGGGGGCCGGGCGACCAGCAGCTGGTGCCGCGCCTGGCCGAGCGCGCACGGCAGGGCCGGCTGCGCCTGGTCGGTGATGGCAGCAACAAGGTCGACACCACCTACATCGACAACGCCGCGCTGGCGCACTTCCTGGCATTCGAGGCGCTGGGCCCGGCGGCGGCCTGCGCCGGCAAGGCCTACTTCATCTCCAATGGCGAGCCACTGCCGATGCGCGAGCTGGTCAACAAGTTGCTGCAGGCCGTGGGCGCCCCCCCTGTGGAGAAGGCAATCAGCTTCAGGACCGCCTACCGGATCGGTGCGATCTGCGAGCGCCTGTGGCCGCTGCTGCGGTTGCGCGGCGAGCCGCCGTTGACGCGTTTCCTCGCCGAGCAGCTGTGCACGCCGCACTGGTACAGCATGGAGCCGGCGCGCCGTGATTTCGGCTATGTGCCGCAGGTCAGCATCGAGGAAGGGCTGCGTCGGCTGCAGGCCGCGTCGTCATGACGGCAGCCTCACGGCGCTGAAGACTTCATCGCGCGCAGAACCGGCCATCACCGGTTGCACACCGCCGGACCGGGAGGATGGACCCCACGCCACCCACGGCCGAATATCTGCGAGGAGCGCCATGCTGCATTACGCCGTCATTTTCTTCGTCATCGCCATCATCGCCGCCGTGCTCGGTTTCTCCGGCATCGCCGGCGCGGCCAGCAACATTGCCTGGATCCTGTTCGTGGTGTTCCTGGTCCTGGCGGTGATCTCGATGTTCCGCAAGCGCGGCTAGTGAGCCCCGGAGCAGTGCCGGTCGATGGCCGGCACTGCTCCGGCGGAAGCGGTTGTTTCCTGTAGTACCGGGTACTGCCTGGCCTACAGCAGCCTGTGATCGGCTTCGTGCCGTTCCAGGGCCAGTTCAATCAGGCGTGTGATCAGCGTGGTGTAATCCACGCCACTGGCGCCCCACAGCTTCGGGTACATGCTGATGCGGGTGAAGCCCGGCAGCGTGTTGACCTCGTTGATGACGACGCGGCCATCGCCGGTCAGGAACACATCCACTCTGGCCATGCCGGCGCACTCCAGCGCCTGATACGCCTGCAGGGCGATCTGCCTGATCCGCTGCTGGGTGGCATCATCGATGTCGGCCGGGACCACGATGTCGGCGCCATTCTCGTTGAGGTACTTGGTGTCGTAGGCATAGAACTCGTCGTGCACCACCACTTCGCCACACACGCTGGCCTGCGGCTGCTCGTTGCCGAGCACCGCACATTCGATCTCGCGGCCGGCCACGGCCGCTTCCACCAGAACCTTGTGGTCGTAGCGCAGCGCCCGTTCCAGCGCGGCCGCGAAGCCGGCAGCGTCCTTGACCTTGCTCACCCCCACCGACGAACCCTGGTTGGCCGGCTTCACGAACAGCGGCA
Organism: Stenotrophomonas sp. STEN008; assembly: GCF_056760435.1. Lineage (NCBI taxonomy): Bacteria > Pseudomonadati > Pseudomonadota > Gammaproteobacteria > Lysobacterales > Lysobacteraceae > Stenotrophomonas > Stenotrophomonas sp. STEN008. The sequence goes on from NZ_JBRRET010000007.1 coordinate 119,165, forward strand.
GACCGAGCTGGGCGATGACGCCGTCGACATCGATGTTCGCAGCCTGGTGGCGACGGATGCACTGCCAGGGCGCCACCTGCAGGCCGGCATCGCGCAGCAGGCGCTTGGTCACGTCCTTGTCCATGGCCACGGCCGAGCCCAGCACCGGTGAACCGACGAAGGGCAGGTTGGCCATGCGCAGCAGGCCCTGCAGCGCGCCATCCTCACCCAGCGGACCATGCACGATCGGCAGGACAACGTCGATCTGGCCGAGCACGGCAGCCGGATCGGCGGGCTGCAGCTGCGCCTGTCCGGCGCCCGGGTGCACCGACAGCGCGACGCCGGACCGGTGCAGCGCGATGCGCGCCGGATCATCGGCGTTGAGCAGGAAGCTCCCGGCCTGGCTCAGATGCCATCGGCCCTGCTTGTCGATGCCGATCAGCACCGGCTCGAAGCGCTCGTGGTCGAGTGCGTCGAGGATGTTCTTCGCCGACTGCAGCGAGACTTCGTGCTCGGAGGACGTACCACCGAAAATGATGCCGACCCGGGTCCTGCTCATGGGCAATGCGATGTCCTGGACGTTGCGTGGCCCCACAGCATGGACCTTCCTTCGCCCGGCAGGTGAGGCGGAGATGAACCCGCACCCATCCGCGCTGCCCGGCCCAAGCCCGGCACCCACGAAGGTAGAATGGGGCCATGGCTCTTTCCCTGCTCAAGTCCCTCAAGCCGGTCGCCGGCCGTGCCCTGCAGATCGCCCTGAACCGCGCCCTGGCGCTGGATCCGGATACCCGCCACGCGTTGGCCGGTCTGGATGGCCGCCATATCGATCTGACCCTGGAGGCTCCTGCGCTGGCCATGCGCATCAGCGTTGACGGTGACCAGCTGCGGGTGGGGCCGGTGGATGCGCAGGAAGCCGATCTGGCCGTACGCAGCAGCTTGTCGGGGGTGCTGGCCCAGCTGCCGCTGCTGGCCAATGCCCGGCGCGCCGACAGCACCGGCAAGGGACGCGTGCGCGTGGCCGGCGATGCCGAGCTGGCGCGCCGCCTGCAGCAGCTGGCCAAGGGCTTCGACCCGGACTGGCAGCAGCCGTTCGTCAGCGTGTTCGGCGAGGTGCTGGGCGTACAGGTGGCCAACACACTGCGCGGCGCGCTGCAGCACGCCCGCCAGGGCGTGATCGATCTGGCGCACAGTGCAGCCGAATTCATTACCGAGGAATCGCGCGACGTGGTGCCGCGCGCCGAGCTGGACGCGTTCCACGACGATGTGGATGTGCTGCGCGATGATGTCGAGCGCCTGGGTGCACGCGTGCAGCGCCTGCGGGGTGCGGCATGAAGGCGGTGCTGCGGGCCAGCCGCATCGGCCGGGTGATCCTGCGCTACCGCCTGGATGACCTGCTGCAGGACACGCCGGCCGAACGCTGGCTGCGCCTGGCCAAACCCTTCGTTCCGCGGGCCTCGGCCGACATCGCCGCGCAATCGCGTGGCGCACGCCTGCGCCTGGCGCTGCAGGACCTGGGTCCGATCTTCGTCAAGTTCGGGCAGATCCTGTCGACCCGTCGCGACCTGGTGCCGCCGGACGTGGCCAACGAACTGACCCTGCTGCAGGACCGGGTCAAGCCGTTCGACGGCGACACCGCGCGCCGCATCGTCGAGGACGCGCTGGGCCTGCCGGTCAGCGAAGCCTTTGCCAGCTTCGATACCGAACCGCTGGCGTCGGCCTCGATCGCGCAGGTCCATGCGGCCACGCTGGCCGATGGCCGCCAGGTGGTGGTCAAGGTGCTGCGCCCGGGCATCGAGAAGCAGATCGACGCCGATATCGCCCTGCTCAATTCACTGGCCGCGCTGGTTGAGCGCACCCACCCGCGTGCCGACAAGATCCGCCCGCGCGAAGTCGTGGCGGAAGTGGAGAACACCCTGGCCGCCGAGCTGGACCTGCAGCGCGAAGGCGCCAACGCCAGCGTGCTGCGCCGCTTCTGGGAGAACTCCGACGACCTGTACGTGCCGGAAGTGATCTGGAGCCACACGGCCGAGCGCGCGCTGACCCTGGAGCGCGTGTGGGGCATTCCCTCCGATGACATCGTGGCACTGGACGCCGCCGGGATCGATCGCAAGGCGCTGGCCGCCAAGGGCGTGCGGGTGTTCTACACCCAGGTGTTCCGCGACAACTTCTTCCACGCCGATGCGCATGCCGGCAACATCTGGGTCGACCCCGATCCGGCACGCCGCAGCGATCCGCGCTTCATCGCGCTGGACTTCGGCATCATGGGCCAGCTGTCGCAGGAAGATCAGTACTACCTGGCCGAGAACTTCATGGCCATCTTCAACCGCGACTACCGCCGCATCGCCGAGCTGCACGTGCAGGCGCGCTGGATGCCGGACCACGTGCGCATCGACGACCTGGAAGCGGCGGTGCGGTCGGTGTGCGAGCCGTACTTCACCCGCCCGCTGTCGCAGATCTCGCTGGCGGAAGTGCTGATGAAGCTGTTCCGCGTGGCGCAGCGCTACCAGCTGACGCTGCAGCCGCAGCTGATCCTGCTGCAGAAGACCCTGTTGAACATCGAAGGCGTCGGTCGCCAGCTCGACCCGCAGATCGATATCTGGGCGGTGGCCAAGCCGGTACTGGCGAAGATCCTGCGCGAGCGCTACAGCCCGCGCAGGGTGATGCGCGAGCTCGGCAAGCGCCTGCCGGAAATCATGTCCCACGCACCGGACATGCCCCGCCTGGTGCATGCCTGGCTGACCCAGCAGGTGGAGGGACGTCACGAGCTGGCGATGCGCTCGCGCGATCTGGTATCGCTCGATGCCAGCGTGCAGCGCCTGCAGAAGCATGCGGTCGGTGCCATCACCGGCGTCGGCCTGCTTGCCATTGCCGCCTTGATGTACGTGCTGCAGCCGCCCGGCTGGTACTGGGGCGACCTGCCGATGTGGAGCTGGCTGTCGGGCGCGGTGGGTGTGGCCGCATTGGCCCGGGCGTGGTGGAAGTAGCCGCCGTGCTGCAGGCGCTCAAGGACGAACTGGCGCGCTTTGGCGCCGACAACGATGCGCGCGAAAGCGAGCGGGCCCGGCGCATGCTCAACATCACGCCGGATACCGGTGCGCTGCTGTCGCTGCTGGTACGTTTCGGACAGGCCCGGCGCGTGCTGGAGATCGGCACCTCCAACGGCTATTCCACCCTGTGGCTGGCCGAGGCTGCCGCTGCCATCGACGGCCATGTGACCACGCTGGAGTACGCTGCCGACAAGGTGGCCCTGGCCGGCGCGACCTTCGCCCGCAGCGGCCTGCAGGCGCATATCACCCTGATGCACGCTGACGCCGGGGCGTGGCTGGCGCAGGCGGCCGATGCCAGCATCGACCTGCTGTTCCTCGATTCGGATCGCGAGCAGTACGCTGGCTGGTGGCCGCACCTGCGCCGCGTGCTGCGGCCCGGTGGCCTGCTGGTGGTGGACAACGCGATCTCCCACGCCGAACAGATGGAGCCGCTGCGTGCGGCACTGGTGGCCGATCCTGATGTCAGCGTCAGCCTGGTGCCGGTGGGCAACGGTGAACTGCTCGCACTGCGCAACGTTTGACTGCCTCGCGGCACAAACCCGGGGTCAGATCCCTTTTCCGCAGGAAAAGGGATCTGACCCCATACAGGCCGCCCGTATAATCGCGCGGTGAGCACCGAACCCGATACCCTCGCCGCGGTCGAGACCGACACCGCCCCCCTTCGGCTCCTGCACCTGGATGAACGCCTGGCGGTGGTCGACAAGCCGGCCGGGCTGATGGTCCATGACAGCAAGCTGGCCCGTGGCGAAGATGATTTCCTGGCCGATCGCCTGCGTGAGCAGCTCGGGCGCCCGATCTTTCTGGTGCATCGGCTGGATCGTGCCACCAGTGGCTGCCTGCTGCTGGCCTTCGACCGTGACACCGCCAGTGCGCTGGGCAAGGCCCTGATGGGCGGCGAGGTGGCCAAGGACTACCTGACGATCTGCCGCGGCTGGCCGGCCGAGGCGTCCTGGCGGGTCGACCACGACCTCGACGGCGGCCCCGGAAAACCGGTCAAGAAGCCTGCCATCACCGACTTCCAGTGCCTGGCTACCGGCGAGCTGCCGGTGCCGGTCGGCGAGTTCGCCCGTTCGCGCTATGCGCTGCTGCGCTGCCAGCCGCAGACCGGACGGTTCCGGCAGATCCGCCGGCATCTCAAGCATCTTTCGCACCACATGATCGGCGACACCAGCCACGGCGACGGCCGCCACAACCGCATCTTCCGCATGCAGGGGGTGCATCGCATGCTGCTGCACGCCGAGCGCCTGCGTTTTCCGCATCCCGAGGGCGGCACGGTGGATGTGCGGGCGCCGCTGGACCGGGAATTCCAGAAGGCGCTGGACCTGTTCGGCTGGCGGGTGGAGTGAAGGCAGCGCCGGGCATGGCCCGGCGCTACCGCCTCACTTCTTTTCCGGCTCGTTGACGATCGCTTCCAGATCCTTCTGCAGGTCGGCGAACAGCGGCTGCATGCGCGACTGGATGGCCACCATCACGTTCTGCATCAGCGCCGGGGTCTTGTCGAGCAGACTCTGGCCCGCCGGGCTCTCGTAGAACTCGGCCATCGCCAGCACGTCTTCCTTGCTGAAGGTCTTCTTGTAGAGATCCACGTACATCGGCCGCAGCTGCTGCCATGACAGGGCCTGGCGCAGGGTCTGGCTGGTCCGTGCCTGGATGCGCTTGAGCTGCTCCTGCTGCTGGGCATTGAGCTGGCGCTGCGACGCGACCTGCTGGAACTGCTGCTGCTGCATCGCCTCGATCTGCGGCAGCATGGTGTCGATCATGCTCTGCGCGCGGGAGGCCGACAGCAGGCGGTTGATGTCGCCGTCGGTCGGCGCGGCGGCCAGGACCGGGGCGCTGGCCACGGCAAGCGCCAGCAGAAGGGCAGCACGGCGCAGCAGGGCGGGCAGGGTGGATGCGGAGCGGATCATGCGAAGCTTCCTGCGGTACATGGGACGGCCAGCATACCCGCTGGCAAGGCGAAGGCGGCGTGTTCGGTGCCTGATCGGCGGCATACGGCGCGCGATGCCGCACTCCGCCACGTGGCTGCCGTTACAATGCGCGGATGGGCAATGGACCGGTCACCATCAGCGCGCAGCTTGAAATCCCCGACGGCGAGATCGTCGAGCGTTTCGTGCGTGCCAGTGGTGCCGGTGGCCAGAACGTCAACAAGGTGTCCACCGCGGTGGAACTGCGTTTCGACGTGGCCAACTCGCCCTCGTTGCCCGAACCGTTGCGCGCGCGCCTGCTGGCGCGGCGTGACCGGCGGATGACCGGCGAAGGCGTGCTGGTCATCGACGCGCAACGCTTCCGGACCCAGGATCGCAATCGCGAGGATGCGCGCGAGCGGCTGGCGGCCTTCATCCAGGCCGGGTTGAGCGTGCCCAAACCGCGCAAGGCCACCAAGCCGACCCTCGGGTCGAAACTGCGTCGTCTGGACGCCAAACGCGGGCGCGCGCAGATCAAGCGCGGGCGCTCCTCACGTGACTGGGAGTGATTGCTTGAACAACCCGACTCCGTTGCTGCCGGCCATCCCGCCGAACATGCCGCAGGTCAGATCCAACCCGTTCCTGCGCTGGCTGGCGCGCTGCACCCTGCGCATGGGCGGCTGGAAGGTGGTCGGCACCCTGCCGGACATCCCGAAGCTGGTCTTCATCATCGCCCCGCACTCGTCCAACTGGGACGGGTTCTGGGGCATGGCGGCCAAGATCGCACTGGGCATGAAGGTCAAGGTGCTGGGCAAGGCGTCGCTGTTCTGGTGGCCGCTGGGCCCGCTGCTGCACCGGCTGGGCGTGATCCCGCTGGACCGCAGCTCGCCGCAGGGAACCGTCGGCCAGGCCGTGGACCTGATCCGCAACAACGACAGGATGTGGTTCGCGATCACCCCTGAAGGCACCCGCAAGGCGGTCAAGGAATGGAAGGCCGGATTCCTGAAGATCGCGCGGATGGCCGATGTGCCGATCCTGACCGCCTATTTCCATTATCCGGAGAAGGTCATCGGCGTCGGTCCGCTGTTCCATCCCACCGGCGATGACGTGGCCGACATGGCCGCCATCCGCGAGTTCTACCGGCCCTGGATCGGCAAGACCCGCGGTACGGTCTGAGCCGGCCGCCAGTGAAGGTCCAGACGCCACGTCCGGCACATGCCGGGCGAGCGCGACAGGAGTAGGGTGGACGGTCGGCATCCCATCCCGTCTGCCCAAGGAGCGTTTTACATGTCGCGTACCGTAGTCCTGGCCGCCGCCATCAGCCTGGCGCTGGCGGCCTGTTCCGGCAAGGAGTCCACCCCCGTGTCCGCAGCCCAGAATACCCCGGCCCAGCAGCCGGCCGATGCCTCCACCAACCCGCTGCTGAGCGCCAGCACGCTGCCGTTCCAGGCGCCGCCGTTCGACAAGATCAAGGACAGCGACTACCTGCCGGCGTTCGAGGAAGGCATGCGCCAGCACCTGGCCGACGTGCGCAAGATCGCCGACAACAGCGAGCCGGCCACCTTCGACAACACCATCGTGGCGATGGAGCGCAGCGGTGAGACCCTGACCCGCGTGTCGCGCATCTTCTTCGGCCTGGTGCAGGCCGATACCAACGATGCGCGCCAGAAGATCCAGGAAGAAGTCGCGCCGAAACTGGCCGCGCACCAGGACGAGATCAGCCTGGACCCGAAGCTGTTCGCACGCGTGAAGTCGCTGTACGACCAGCGTGACAGGCTGGGCCTGGACCCGGTGCAGAAGCGCCTGGTCGAGCATTACTACGACGGCCTGGTGCGTGCCGGTGCGCAGCTGTCCGACGCCGACAAGGCCAGCCTGCGCAAGCTCAACGTGGAAGAGACCACGCTTTCCACCCAGTTCCATACCCGCCTGGTCGCCGCCACCGCTGCCGCTGCCGTCATCGTGGACGACAAGGCCAAGCTGGCCGGCCTGGATGAGAACGCGATCAACACCGCAGCTGCCGATGCGAAGGCGCGCAAGCTTGACGGCAAGTTCCTGCTGCCGCTGCAGAACACCACCCAGCAGCCGGTGCTTGGTTCGCTGAGCGACCGCGACCAGCGCGCCGCCGTGCTAAAGGCCTCGGAAACCCGCGCCGAGCGCGGTGATGCCAACGACACCCGCCAGACCGTGCAGCGCCTGGCCCAGCTGCGTGCGCAGAAGGCCAAGCTGCTGGGTTTCGACACCTTCGCCGACTACCAGCTGGGCGACCAGATGGCCAAGACCCCGGCCGCCGCGCTGAAGCTGCTGACCGACACCGTGCCGGCTGCCACCGCCAAGGCACGTGCCGAAGCCGGCGAGATCCAGAACGTGATCGACGCGCAGAAGGGCGGTTTCCAGGTTGCGGCCTCGGACTGGGACTTCTACGCCGAGCAGGTACGCAAGGCCAAGTACGATCTGGATGAGTCGCAGATCAAGCCCTATTTCGAGCTGGACAACGTGCTGCAGAACGGCGTCTTCTACGCCGCCACCCAGCTGTACGGCATCACCTTCAAGCCACGTACCGACATTCCGACCTACCACCCGGACATGAAGGTGTATGAAGTGTTCGACAAGGACGGCACCTCGCTGGCCCTGTTCTACACCGACTACTTCAAGCGTGACAGCAAGTCCGGTGGCGCGTGGATGGACGTGTTCGTCGAGCAGGATGGCCTGACCGGCGCCAAGCCGGTGGTCTACAACGTCTGCAACTTCACCAAGCCGGCCGAAGGCCAGCCGGCGCTGTTGAGCTTCGACGACGTCACCACCCTGTTCCACGAGTTCGGCCACGCCCTGCACGGCATGTTCTCGAACGTGAAGTACCCCTCGATCGCCGGCACGGCCACCTCGCGCGATTTCGTCGAGTTCCCGTCGCAGTTCAACGAGCACTGGGCGCTGGATCCGAAGGTCTTCGCCAACTACGCCAAGAACTACAAGACCGGCGAGCCGATGCCGCAGGAACTGGTCGACAAGATCCTCAAGGCGCGCAGCTTCAACCAGGGCTACGCCACCACCGAGTACCTGTCGGCTGCGCTGCTGGACCTGGCCTGGCACACGCAGAAGGCCGACGCGCCGCTGCAGGATGTCGGAGCCTTCGAAGCCAGCGCGCTGAAGAAGTTCAAGGTCGATCTGCCGCAGGTTCCGCCGCGCTACCGCACCACCTACTTCGACCACATCTGGGGCGGTGGCTACTCGGCTGGCTACTACGCCTACTTCTGGGCGGAAGTGCTCGACCATGACGCCTTCCAGTGGTTCACCGAGAACGGTGGCCTGACCGCGGCCAATGGCCAGGAATTCCGCGACAAGATCCTCTCGCGCGGCAACAGCGTGGAGCTGTCGACCCTGTACCGCGATTTCCGCGGCAAGGACCCGTCGGTGGAGCCGCTGCTGAAGTTCCGCGGGCTGAAGTAAGAAAGCGAAAACGGCGGGGGCGACCCCGCCGTTTTTCTTTCTGTAGCGTCGAGCCATGCTCGACGTTCTTCTGTAGAGCCGAGCCCATGCTCGGCTGATGTTTCCTGGAAAGGCAGCCGAGCATGGGCTCGGCTCTACAAACAGCGTTACGTCCCCACGTGCACCCGGTTCGCCTGTTCGGCAAGGCCCAGGTGATCCAGCGCGATATCCAGCGCCAGCACGTAGCTCTGCGCGCCATAGCCGGCGGCGATGCCCAGGCGCTGGCCGATGCCGGCCGGCAGACAGGGCTCAGCCACCGCGCCGTCGTCATGCACCTCCACGTAGGCGTTGTGCAGATAGGGCAGCAGGCGCTGCAGACGCAGGCTGCCGGCACACGCGCCGGGATCGAGCAATGTCACTTCGCCGCGGCTGTGATCGGCCACGCGCAGGGCATCCAGCAGTTCCTGTTCCGAACCGCAGGCACGGATGGCCACGCTGGTGCCGGCATCAATCGCACGGTGTACCAGCGACTTCAGTACCGGTGCCGGCAGCGGCAGTGCGGTACGGATCAATGTGCCGGCCGCTTCCGGGCCGCGGATGATGAAGATCGACATGGCTCAGCCCTCCTGCGCCAGGCGGCGGCCGACGATGGCCAGCGACAGCGGATAACCGGCCTGCTGGCTGCGCTGGTCGACCACCACCGCGGCCGGCCCATGCTGCAGGCGCAGGCGCGCGTCCAAGCCGGGTTCGCGGGCGCTCTGCAGTTCGATGTAATGCGCCGGCAGCCGCTCCAGGGCGGCCTGCAGCGCGCTGCCCTCGGCCTGCCATTGCGCCTCGTCGGCCACGCCCACGTCCAGCAGTACCCAGTCGGCCGAGCGCGCCTGCGGCTGGCACAGGCACTGGCGCACTTCGGACAGGCTGGCGCAGTCGCTGCACAGCACGCGGTGGCCGGACAACTGCGCCGGCAGCTGCGGACGCGGTGCCGATGAAGAGGCGTGGCGGATCACCAGGAGGGTCATACAACACCTTGCGGAAAGCGCCGTTCGGCGCGGTGGGCAGACGATGCGCGCAGTGCCCGTAAAGGTGCGATGCCGGGCGCCGGGCCCGGGCGTAAAACCTGCGTAACCCTGCATCGGCAGCGCCGGGCCATGCCCGGAGAGCACATGGCGCGGCCGTTCCAACACTCGGCCGGGCATGGCCCGGCGCGACCGGGAACCTCTTGCACCCGGATGGGGTCTGAAGACCCTGCCACCCCATCGGAACCTGACATGGATGCTGTTGCCCGACCGCCGTTCCCGCAACGCGCTCTCGCCTGGCTGAAGAAGGAGGCGCTGCCGCTGCTGCTCATGCTGGGCCTGCTCGCCGCCGCCCGCGACACCCTCGCCAATCATTACGTGGTGCCCAGTGGCTCGATGCAGCCGACCCTGCAGCCCGGTGACCGGGTGGTGGTGGACATGCGTGCCTATGGCCTGCGCCTGCCGTTCACCAACACGTCCCTGCTGTCCACCGGCCAGCCGCAGCGCGGCGAGGTGGCGGTATTCGATTCGCCTGCCGACGGCACCCGCCTGATCAAGCGGGTCGCCGCCGTGGCCGGCGACCACGTGCAACTGCACGAGGGCCACCTGAGCATCAACGGCCACCCGCTGCAGATGGCCGACCTGCAGGACGTGGAGGCCTTCGGCAGCCGCCGTGCCCGCCTGGACCTGGACATGGGCGGTGGTCCCGACATTGCGGATCTGGTGGTACCGGCCGGCAAGCTGCTGGTACTGGGGGATCATCGCGGCAACAGTTTCGATGGCCGCTTCTTCGGCTTTGTCGACGCCGACAAAGTCTACGGGCGCGCGGTGGCCGTCTACTACCGCCGTGGCGATGGCTTCCAGTGGCAGCACCTGTGAGCTGAATCGATACGTCAGGGATATCAATCCTGACTTTTCAGGTTATGGATCGACTGGGTGGACGGGCCTAGTCTGGGGCCCGTTCCCTCCGCCCCGGCCGCCCCCAACGGCCCATCGATCCCATGACTGGCGAAACCGCCGCGGCCCCCGAACGTCGCTTCCCTCCTGCCGATTACAGCCCCGAGACGCGCATCCAGCAGGGCACGCCAGCGTTCCGCCGCACGGCGGTCGCGCTGTTCCTGGCCGGCTTCTCCACCTTTGGCCTGCTGTACACGGTGCAGCCGTTGCTGCCCGAGTTCAGCCGCCACTTCGGCGTCTCCGCCGCCGGCAGCGCGATGTCGCTGTCACTGACCACCGGCACGCTGGCCGTGGCGATGCTGCTGGCCGGGCTGCTGTCCGACGCCGTGGGCCGCAGGCCGTTGATGATCGTCGCCCTGCTGGCCTCGGCCATCCTCTCGCTGAGTACCGCCCTGGTCGATGACTGGACCACGCTGCTGGTGCTGCGCACCCTGCTGGGCCTGGCCCTGAGTGGCGTGCCGGCGGTGGCGATGACCTATCTGGTCGAAGAAATGGACAGCCGCGCACTGGGCCTGGCGATGGGCCTGTACATCGGCGGCAACGCGATTGGTGGCATGAGCGGGCGCCTGCTCGCCGGCATCATCGCCGACCATTGGGGGTGGCGCTGGGGCATCGGCGTGGTCTCGATCATCGCCGTGGCCAGCACCGTGTTGCTGTGGCTGCAGCTGCCGCCATCGCGGCATTTCCAGGCCCGTCGCGGCGGCCTGCGCCAGCTGCCGTCGCGCTGGCGCACGTTGTTCGCCGATCCCGGCCTGCCGTGGCTGTTCGCCACCTCCTTCGTGTTGATGGGCGTATTCGTCACCCTCTACAACTACCTCGGCTATCACCTGCTGGCGCCGCCGTACCACCTCAGCCAGACCGTGGTCGGGCTGATCTTCAGCGTCTACCTGGTCGGTACGTTCAGCTCGGCATGGATGGGCCAACAGGCCACGCGGTACGGCCGTGGGCGCGTCCTGTCGATCTCCTTCGTGCTTATCGGTGCCGGCATCGCGCTGCTGGCGATGCCGTGGCTGACCACGATGGCGCTGGGCATCGCGCTGGTGACCTTCGGCTTCTTCGGCGGTCATTCGGTCGCCAGCAGCTGGGTCGGCAGCCGGGCGGGCATGATGCGCGCGGAAGCCTCGGCACTGTATCTGTTCGCCTACTACCTGGGGTCGAGCGTGCTGGGCGGTGTGGGCGGGCTTGCCTACGCCGCGTGGGACTGGCTGGGGGTGTGCGCGTTCGCGGCAGTGCTGACCCTGCTTGGCGGTGGCATCGTCTGGGCGTTGCAGCAGCGGGCCCCGCAGCCGGTGACGGCCTGATGCTCGCCGGGCCATGCCCGGCGAGCGCGCAGCGCGGCGCTTCACTCTTCGGCGAATGCGCCGCGCAGCAGGCCGGCGAAGTTGCGGATCAGCGGCGTCACTCCCTCACGGCGCCATGCCAGCTGCACCTCCGAGTGCGCGCCGGCATCGGCCAGCGCGACAAAGCGCGCGCCTTCCACCCGGATGTGGTCGCACGAGGACGGCAGGATCGCCGCACCCAGGCCAGCCGCCGCCAGGCTGATCAGCGTGGACGCCTCACCGGCTTCCTGCACGATGCGTGGAGTGAATCCGGCAGCCGCGCACAGCGCGATCATGTGGTCATGGATGCCGGCGCCGGCACTGCGTCGAAAGGCCACGAACGGTTCCTGCGCGAACGCACGCAGCGACAGCGTTCCCTGTTCCGGGAGCCGGCGCAGGGCAGGGTGGTCGGCATGCACGATCAACGCCAGCGGATCGACGAACAGGCTGTGCGCAACCAGTTCCGGCGGCAGCGCGCGCTTGCGGATGATGCCCACGTCCAGTGAACCGTCGAGCAGGGCGTCGATCTGCTGCAGCGTGTTCATCTCGCTCAGCTGCAGCCGCACCTGCGGATACTGCTGGCGGTAGCGCAGGATCGAGCGCGGAATCTGCGGCGACAGCGGTGTGGCCCGGGTCAGCCCGATATGCAGCTCACCCTGTTCGCCGCGCTGTGCGCGCTGCACCTCGTCCACTGCCGTCTCCACCTGCTGCACGATGGCCCGCGCGCGCTCCTGCAGCAGGTCACCGGCAGGCGTCAGCTGCACGCGGCGATGGCTGCGCACGAACAGGCGCGCCCCGATCAGGTCCTCCAGCTGGCGGATCTGCTGGCTGAGCGGCGGCTGCGACATGCCCAGCCGCTCGGCCGCCTGGCCGAAGTGCAGGGTCTCGGCAACGGCAAGGAAATAGCGCAGGTGGCGCAGTTCGATGGACATGCGCCCAGTCTATTCATCGCCAGCCGGAAATGAATCAGAGGTTGGATCTGACCCCGTGCCGACCAACGGTCGGCATCCGCCAACAGCAGCTGGCACTAAACACCAGAGGGAAACTGTCGAAGGCGGGGTGGGTCCGGTTGCGGGGGTGTGAGCGGCATGGATGCCGCGACCAAGCCCCCATGGACGGGTTTACGGCGTCCTCCGCAACCGGACCCACCCCGCCGTCCCACACATAGCCTGCTGTTGCCGTTGCTTCGGCTTGAGGCTTCGGCAGGTGCAGGGCGGCAGCCCTGCAAACCAGAACCCCCTCACCGCTCGGAATGCCCGCTCTGGTCGTAATCGCGCGGGCTGAACAGTTCCGGCTGGATCAGCTCGATGAACGCTCGTGCCTGCGCCGACAGCGCCTTGCCGCGGCGCACGATCACGCCATAGCTGCGCTCCGGGAACCAGCGCTTCATCGACCGCGCCGCCAGCCGCTCGTGGTCGGTCTCGTTCAGGCACAGCGCCGGCACGATGGAAATACCCATGCCCATCGCCACGTACTGCTTGATTACTTCCCAGCCGCCCACCTCGAGGGCGACGGTGTACGCGATGCGATGGCGCTGGAACACCTGGTCGACCAGACGGTAGGTGATCTGCCGCTTCGGCGGCAGCACCAGCGGATAGCGGGCGATGTCGGCCAGCTCCAGCTCCGCGCCCCGGGCCAGCGGATGGTCATGCGGCGCGATCAGCACCTGCTCGAAACGATAGGCCGGGGCGTAGCTGAGGTCGGCGGGCACGTCGGTCATCGAGCCGATGGCAAGGTCAGCGGCGTCCTCGCGCAGCAGGTCGGTGCCGTCCGCGCTGATCGCGTTGTGCAGGGTCAGGCGCACGTCCGGGTGATGCATGCGGAAGCGCTCGACGATCTTCGGCAGCAGGTACAGGATGGTCGAACTGTTGGCCGCGATGTTCAGTTCGCCCGCATCCAGCCCGCGCACCTTGTCGCGGAAGCGCGCCTCCAGCCCGTCCAGGCTCTCCACCAGCGGTTGCGCCATTTCGTACAGCAGCTGGCCCTCGCGGCTGGGCACCAGGCGGCGGCCGCTGCGCTCGAACAGCGGTACGCCCAGCTCCCGCTCCAGCGCCTGCAATTGCAGGCTGATGGCCGGCTGGCTGACGAAAAGCGCCTCAGCCGCCCGTGAGACTGAACCCAGACGCACGGTCTGGCAGAACGCACGCAAGGGCTTCAGGCGGTCGGATTTGTAGGAAAAACGAGGACTTGGCGAGCTGCGCGTGGTCATGGCGTAACGAGTATTAGCACAATTTATGTAAAGCATTGCAAAAACTGTTTTGCCAAATACTGAGCGCCAGCGGCACGGTGGAGACGTTCCCCACTGCTGGAGTCGTCCCATGTCCGCCGTCGCTTCCGCTGTTCCCTCCCCCGCCGCCAAGGCCACGCCCGGCATCGCCCTGGCGACCCGGGTGGCCGGCCAGGACACCCTGCTGCCGGCGCCGCTGCTGGCCCTGCTGGTGTCGCTGCACCGGGCGGTGGAGCCGGGTCGGCAGGCGCGGCTGCAGGCTCGCCGTGAGCGCCAGGCGTTCTTCGACCGCGGCGGCCTGCCGGACTTCCGTGAGGACACCGCCGCGATCCGCAGCGGCGACTGGACCGTCGCACCGCTGCCGGCCGCGCTGCAGGACCGCCGCGTCGAGATCACCGGCCCGACCGATCCGAAGATGGTCATCAACGCGCTGAACTCCGGCGCCAAGGTGTTCATGGCCGACTTCGAGGATTCGACCTCGCCGACCTGGCGCAACCTGCTGGCCGGGCAGCAGTCGCTGGCCGCTGCGGTGCGTGGTGACCTGGAGTACACCGCGGCCAATGGCAAGCACTACACCCTGCGCCCGTACGACGAGCAGGCCGTGCTGATCGTGCGCCCGCGTGGCTGGCACCTGGACGAGAAGCACGTCCGCATCGATGGCCAGTTCCTGGCCGGTGGCCTGTTCGACGCGGCGGTGTTCGCCTTCCACAACGCCCGCACGCTGCAGCGCAAGGATCGCGGCCCGTACTTCTACCTGCCCAAGCTGCAGAGCATGGAAGAGGCGGCCCTGTGGGAGACCGCGCTGTCGCACATCGAAGGCATGCTGGGCCTGCCGCACGGGCAGATCAAGGTGACCGTGCTGATCGAAACGCTGCCGGCGGTGTTCGAGATGGACGAGATTCTGCACGCGCTGCGCGACCGCATCGTCGGCCTGAACTGCGGGCGCTGGGACTACATCTTCTCTTACCTGAAGACCTTCCGCAGCCACGCCGACCGCGTGCTGCCCGAGCGCGGCCAGGTGACCATGACCCAGCCGTTCCTGAAGGCGTATTCGGAACTGCTGATCCAGACGTGCCACCGCCGGGGGGCACATGCGATGGGCGGCATGGCGGCGCAGATTCCGATCAACAACGACGCCGCTGCCAACGAGCAGGCGATGGCGCGTGTGCGTGCCGACAAGCTGCGCGAGGTGAGTGCAGGCCATGACGGCACCTGGGTCGCGCATCCGGCGCTGATTCCGGTGGCGATGGCGATCTTCGACGAGCACATGCCTGCGCCCAACCAGCACCACGTCCTGCGTCAGGACGTGCGCGTGGGCCGCGACGAACTGATCGCGCGTCCGCCGGGCACCATCACCCGCGCCGGCTTCGAGGGCAATGTCGAAGTCTGCGTGCGCTACCTGGCCGCGTGGCTGGACGGCAACGGTTGCGTGCCCATCCATCACCTGATGGAAGACGCGGCCACCGCCGAGATCAGCCGCAGCCAGTTGTGGCAGTGGCTGCATACCCCGGGCCAGCAGCTGGACGACGGCACTGCCATCGACCTGGCACTGCTCGACACCACCCTGGCGCAGTTGCCCGCACGCCTGGGTGATACCACGGCGCTGCCCGGCGGCGCGCGCATCGGCGAAGCCATCGCCCTGCTTGGCGAACTGAGCCGCAACGATGAACTGACCGACTTCCTGACCCTGCCGGCCTACGCGCGCATCGACTGATCCCCGCGCCCGTTTCCACGCCGCTTCCCTTCCCGCTGCACGCACCACTGAACTGGAGATAGACATGAGCACCCTGCCCACTGCCGAACAGATCCAGCACGACTGGGACACGAACCCGCGCTGGGAAGGCATCCAGCGCAACTACAGCGCCGCCGACGTGGTGCGCCTGCGCGGCACCGTCCACATCGAGCATTCGCTGGCCCGGCTGGGCGCGGAGAAGCTGTGGAAATCGCTGCACGAGCGCGAGTTCGTCAACGCGCTGGGCGCACTGACCGGCAACCAGGCCATGCAGCAGGTCAAGGCCGGCCTGAAGGCGATCTACCTGTCCGGCTGGCAGGTGGCGGCCGATGCCAACCTGGCCGGGCAGATGTATCCGGACCAGTCGCTGTATCCGGCCGATTCGGTGCCGGCGGTGGTCAAGCGCATCAACAACACGCTGCTGCGCGCCGACCAGCTGCATCACGCTGAAGGCAAGGACGACATCGATTTCCTGCAGCCGATCGTAGCCGATGCCGAGGCCGGCTTCGGTGGCGTGCTCAATGCGTTCGAACTGATGAAGGCGATGATCGAAGCCGGCGCCGCGGGCGTGCATTTCGAGGACCAGCTGGCATCGGTGAAGAAGTGCGGCCACATGGGCGGCAAGGTGCTGGTGCCGACCCGCGAGGCCATCGAGAAGCTCAACGCGGCGCGGCTGGCGGCCGATGTGCTGGGTGTGCCGACCCTGCTGGTGGCGCGCACCGACGCCGAAGCGGCCGACCTGCTGACCAGTGACATCGACGGCAACGATAAGCCGTTCACCACCGGCGAGCGCACCGTCGAAGGCTTCTACAAGACCCGCAACGGCCTGGAACAGGCCATCAGCCGCGGCCTGGCCTATGCACCGTATGCCGATCTGGTGTGGTGCGAGACCGGCAAGCCGGACCTGGAGTTCGCGCGCAGGTTCGCCGAAGCCATTCATGCGAAGTTCCCCGGCAAGCTGCTGGCCTACAACTGCTCGCCGAGCTTCAACTGGAAGAAGAACCTGGACGACGCCACCATCGCCAAGTTCCAGAAGGAGCTGGGCAGCTATGGCTACAAGTTCCAGTTCATCACCCTGGCCGGTTTCCACGCGCTGAACTACGGCATGTTCAACCTGGCCCACGGTTACGCGCGCCGGCAGATGAGCGCCTTCGTCGAGTTGCAGGAGGCGGAGTTCGAAGCGGCCGAGCGCGGCTTCACCGCGGTCAAGCACCAGCGCGAGGTCGGCACCGGTTACTTCGACGCGGTCACCCAGGCGATCCAGCAGGGACAGTCCTCCACCACCGCGCTGACCGGTTCGACCGAAGAAGAGCAGTTCCACAGCGAACGCGCGGCCTGATCCAACGGTGGCCGTGCGATCGGCTGCCGACACCGCTCAGGGTGGCCAGGGAAGGGCCAGACAACGCCGGCCGGTCGGGGGACCTGCCGGCGTTGTTGTATCCCCTCGGCCCGGTCCCGCATGGCATCCGCGTCAATCGGGCGCACGCCTCGCCACGCAACTTGGCCCAAACCCTGTGAAGACGGGCATCAGCTTGATCCGGCAGGAATTTTTACGGACAGTCGTGCTCCCAAGGTGCAGCCCCCGGTCTCCACGCACCTACCGGCTGTCGATTCGTAAAAATGAGATAGGGCGCACACTTTAAAGCGGTGCTATGCTCCGCGGCTCACCAGGGGACGCTGGCGGCGGGTGCAGGGAATGACCGGCAGGGGTGCGGCCGAGAACACTGATGCAACGACCGGTATCGCCCATGTGGCGATGGCCGAGATCGTGCATGCGCTGCTGTCCGATGCCGAGGTCGCATTGTTCGCCAGATTCGGCCGGCCGCGCCGGCTCGAAGCCGGGCAGTGGCTGTTCCAGCGCGGCCATCGTGGCGAGCGCATGTACGTGATCCTGGAAGGCCGGATCGAACTGGATTTCGGCGAGGATCTGGTGATCAAGGTCCTCGGCCACCAGGAGTTCTTCGGCGAGCTGGGCCTGCTGGTCGGCGATCACCTGCGCAGTGCCGGTGCACGTGCGCTGGTCGATTGCCAGGTGCTGGAACTGGGGCCGGCCGATTTCCAGCGTCTGGTCGATGCCGATCCAGGGCTGGTGGCCTACTTCCTGCGCCGTACGATCATGCGCGTGCTGACCAACGAGCAGGCCCTGATCAGCCAGCTGCGGCGCCGCAACCACGATCTGGAAACGGCGCTCGACAATCTGTACATCACCACCCACCAGCTCACGCACACCCGTGAGCTGGTGCGTACCGACGAACTGACCGGGCTGCACAACCGCCGCGGGCTGACCCTGTACCTGCAGGAGTGCCGGGCCGATGGGCAGGGCGCACCGCAGGGCCTGCTGCTGATCGATTGTGATCGCTTCAAGCAGATCAACGACCGGCACGGTCACCAGGCCGGCGACCGGGTGCTGCAGAGCATGGGCAACATCCTGCGCTCGATGGCCGGCGAACACGACCTGGCCTGCCGCCTGGGCGGCGATGAGTTCTGCCTCATCCTGCGGCGCGGCACCCACGAAATCGTGCAGCATGCCGCCGAGTTCATCCTCAGCGCGGTGCATGGTCTACTCGAACGCAGCCATGGCACGCCCCATGTGAGCCTGGTGAGCATCGGCGCCAGCCTGCTGGCGCCGGATGCGGACTGGAGCGAGTGGTATGCGCGTGCGGACCGAGCGCTGTACCAGGCCAAGCGCGATGGCGGCAACTGCCTGCGCTGGGTGGACGCGCCGGACGGGCACTAGAGCGGAGACACCGGTGATGAAGGGCGACAAAGGAACGTCGGCGCCACACAACCAGCAGCTGCGCGCGCTGCTGTTCACCGACCTGTGCGATTCGCTGCAGCTGGTTGAGCGGATCGGTGATGTGGCGGCGGCCGAGCTGTTCCAGCAGCATGACCGTCTGGTGCTGGGTCTGCAGCAACGCTGGAACGGGCAGCTGATCGACCGTTCCGACGGCCTGTTCGTACTGTTCGAGCGCACCATCGATGGCGTCGGTTTTGCCCTGGCCTACCAGACTGCGGTGGAGGCGCTGGGGCGTGAGCGCGGCATCGTGCTGCGCGCGCGTGCGGGCCTGCATGTCGGTGACGTGCTGTTGTGGAACAACAGTGCCGAAGCAATGGCCCATGGCGCCAAGCCGGTGGAGGTGGAGGGCCTGGCCAAGCCGATGGCGGCGCGGCTGATGCAGCTGGCCTGGCCGGGCCAGGTGTTGCTGTCGGCCACCGCCGAGCAGATGGCACGGCGCGCTACCTCCACGCTGCCCTGGGCCAGCGAGGCGCTGCGCTGGAAGCACCATGGGCGCTGGCGCTTCAAGGGCATCACCGAGCGCCAGGATGTGTTCGAGATCGGCCTGCGTGGCAGTGCGCCGCTGCGTCGACCGCGCTCGGGCGAGAAGGCATGGCGCGATCTACCCTTGTGGCGGCGTCCCGCGGCCGTGGTCACCGAGGCCGCGCTGGCGGTGACGCTGGGCGTGCTGCTGTGGATGCTGCTGCGCCCGGCGCCGGCCATCGCCTTCGCCGAACGGGACTGGGTGATCCTGGCCGCGGTGCAGAACACCACCGCCTATCCGCAGCTGGACAGCAGCCTGGAGCAGGCGCTGTACATCAGCCTGGGTCAGTCACGCTTCGTCAACATCCTCAGCGAGTTGAAGGTGCGCGACACCCTGCAGCTGATGCAGCGCTCGCCACAGGCACGGCTCGACCGAGGCCTGGCCATCGAGGTGGCCCTGCGCGACGGCGCACGCGCGGTGCTGGTACCGAGCGTGCTCGAGCTCAACGGCAAGGTGCGGGTCAGTGTCGAAGTGGTCGATCCGCACAGCGGCCAGACCGTCTATACGCGCTACGCCGATGGTCGAGGCCTGGAATCGATCCTGACCTCCACCGACCACGTGGTGGCAGCGCTGCGCGCCGACCTGGGCGAAGCGTTGCGTGATGTCGGTCGCGATCAGCGACCACTGCCCACCGTGGCGACGGCCAATCTCGATGCCCTGCATGCCTACGCCAAGGGCGTCGATGCCACGGCGGCCGCCCGCTACGACGACGCACTGATGTTCTACGAGCAGGCCACCCGGCTCGATCCCGCATTCGCCTTTGCCTATGTGGGGCAGATGACCATCCAGCACGCCAAGGGCAACCTGGAGCAGGCCGCCGTGCTGTACCGAAAGGCGGTCAGCCAGCGTGCCCACCTGACCGCACGCGACCAGCTGTACCTGGACGCGTGGGCAGCGGATTTCGCAGGCGCACCGCCCATGCGCATCGCCGACAAGTGGCGCCTGCTGACCGAGCTGTACCCGGACGACCCGGCCGGTTGGATGAACTACGCCAAGATCCTGTACACCCAGGGCGACTATGACGGCGCCCTGGCCGCAACACAGCCGCTGCTGGCCCGCCAGCATTCTCGGCGTGCACTGGTGCTGGTGTTCGTGGCGCGGGTGCAGCTGGCCCGTGGCGAAGTCGCCGCAGCCGAAGCGGCGCTGCGTGGCGCACGCCTTCATCCGGGCTGGAATGGCGATGGCATGGAGCCGGTGATCGCCGCGCTGGCTGGTGATTTCGAGGCCGCCAATGCCGGTTTTGCGGCGATGCCCGTATCGGGGCCGGGGACGCGCATGTTGCGCGCGGCGGTGCTGGCCATGCAGGAGCGCGCGCACGAGGCAGCCACCGACATGCGGCAGGTGGCTGCCCAGTGCACGACGGTCGGTGGGCTGTGCGACATCTACGCGCTGCAGGCACTGGCCTGGCGCGAACAGGAAGGCGACCACGTGACGGCGCAGGAATACCTGCGTGTGCTGGACCGGGCGCTGGCCGCGGTCGACCGTCGCCATCCTGCGCCAGCGCGCCGCAATGCATTCATCGCCCTGGCGGCGGCCTATCATGCCGCGCGCGCAGGCCACGCCTCGGTGGTGATGCAGCGCAGGGACCCGCTGCAGGCCCTGCCCGAGCGCGACGCGGATCCGCGTCTGCGCGAGCTCTGGAACCTGCTGCGTGCCCGCATGGCCTTCGACCAGGGTGACCTGGACCAGGCGCAGGACCTGCTGGCGCAGCAGCCGTCGGCGAACCTGTTCCAGTGGCGGGTGCTGCAGCTGGATCTGGTGACCGCGCGCGGCGACCAGGCCGCGGTCGCACGGCAGGCGGCGTGGCTGCAGCGCCACGCCGGCCTGGCATTTGCTGAAGACACCGGTGACTACGCTCTGTTGCCACTGAACGCGATGGACGTGCAGCGGCTGGCGGCAGGCCGCGCCGCCGCAGTGATGCCTGACAAGGGCACGGTGGCCGCGCCCTGAGGCCGGTCTATCGATCCAGGCCGGGCAGGCCATCCTCGAACAGGAACGGCACGGTGAACGAGGCACGCGCGTCCAGCAGCTCCCGCAGGCGCGGAGCGGCCTTGGCGAACTCGGCCTTGCTGCCCAGCGTGGCCAGCGGCGTATGGCAGGCGCGCACGCAGTCTTCATCGGCGCCCAGATCGAGCAGTGCCTGGCCCGGATCAGCGGCGAAAGCCTTGCGGAAGTCATCGTCGCTGGACAGGCGTTCCAGCAGCTGCTGGACGACGTGGGTGGGAAGCGGTGAAGAAGACATGGCGTGCAACCGACGGGCTGGGAAAATGGAAGTATCGGCGGCGATCGTGCGAAGTTGATGGCAGGCACGTGCATCGCGCTATGATCGGCGCCCCCGCAGGCCTTTCGATTGCACGCCGATGAGATTCCGCCGTTGCCGGACACTGTTCGTCGAGCCGGTCGAACGCCCGGCCTTTGCATTGGCCGACCTGATGGCCGGCGGCACCGGGGTGACCTTCGAGCAGCGGCTGCAGGTGCGTACCGCCCACCTGCCTTCGGCATGCGAGATCGATGCCGACAGCTGCGCCTGGCTGTTGGCCTGCAGCGCCGAGCATTGGCAGCCGATGCCGGAGGATGCGGCCTGCCGCCGCCGCGTACTGGCGCTGCTGCAGCAGGGACTGCTGGTGAGCGACGATCCGGCCCATGCCGAGGCCTGTGCGGCCGAGCAGAGCGTGCGCGACAGCCACTGGTGGCCGCTGTCGGCGCTGCACTACCAGCAATCCTGCTGGGATGGCGTGGACAGCAGCGCGGACATGCAGCGTCAGCAGCTGGTGACCGCGCGCGACCTGGTCCGCAGCTTCGGCAATCCGCCGCCGGAGGCGCCGCCACGCCAGCCCGGCGCGCTTGCGCTGCCCCGCTGCGATGATGATCCGATGCAGGAACTGCTGCAGGCGCGTGCCACCTGCCGGAATTTCGATGCGACCCGCGCGCTGCCGCTGCCGTTGCTGGCACGGCTGCTGCAGCAGGTGCTGATGGCGCAGGCACAGGTGGAAACCGATCCGGACGTGCGGTTCCTGAAGAAGAACGTGCCCTCGGCCGGCAGCCTGCATCCGCTGGAAGCCTATCTGATGGTGCGCGACGTGCAGGGCCTGGCGCCGGGGCTCTACCATTACCACGCAGTCGCGCATGAACTGGCCCCGCTGCCGGTGCAGCCCGACGATCCCGCAGGGTTCCGCCTGCGCCTGCTGGCGGGCCAGCACTGGTTCGCCGATGCCCACGTGCTGCTGGTACTGGTGTGCCGCTTCGAGCGCACCTTCTGGAAGTACCGCAACCACGCCAAGGCCTACCGTGCGGTCATGCTCGACGCCGGGCACATCTCGCAGGCGTTCTACAGCGCGGCCACCGCACAGGGCCTGGGCGCGTTCGTCACGGCGGCCATCAACGAGGCCGAGGCCGCGCGCGCGCTTGCCCTGCAGCCGATGGCGGAAGGCGCGCTGGCGGTATGCGGCTTCGGCTGGCGCGCGGCAACGATGCAGACCTCGGAGATGGACCCGGCGGGCCGTGTCTGGCCCGCCAGGATCACGCCGTAGCGTGGCTCAGGTCGCTTCGAAGTCGACCAGCACCGCGCCGTCCCCGACCTGGTCGCCGGCCTTCGCCCGGTAACCCTTCACTGTGCCGTCGGCCGGTGCCTGCAGGGTGTGCTCCATCTTCATCGCCTCGAGTACCACCAGCGGCGTGCCGCGCTTGACCTGGGCACCGGCCTCGACCAGCGTGGCCACGATCCTGCCGGGCATCGGCGCCAGCAGACTGCCTGCATCGGCCACCGCATGCTCCGACTCGCCGACCGGGTCGTGCAGGGTGAAGCGGTGCTGGCCATCGGCGCCGAACAGATACAGCTGGTCACCCTCGCGCAGCAGCTGCAGTGACCAGCGACGGCCGTCCAGCTGCACCGTCAGGTGCTGGCTGTCGAGGCGACCGAGCACCGACTGCGGGGCCGCATCATCACATTGCACACGCCAGCCATCGGCCTGTGCCCACACCTTCAGCACGTGCCGGCGCTCTCCCTGCTGCAGCGGCAGCACGCGGGGCGCGGGCGCACCCAGGCGCCAGCCATCCTGTGCGCGCCAGGGCGAATGGGGGTCGCGCGGGTCGCTGCCGGCGTCGGCCGTGCTGGCAACCGCGGCGACCGCGGCCAACTGCCACAGTGCATCGTCGCTGTCACCGATGGCGCTCAAGGCGGCCTGCTCGCGTTCGATCAGTGCGGTATCCAGCCGGGCGTGCGCGAATGAATCGGTGTGGACCAGCCGGCGCAGGAAACCGGCATTTGTGGTCACGCCCACCACCTGGCAGTCAGCCAGCGCCTGGCTCATGCGGCGCAATGCGCTGTCGCGGTCCACATCCCAGACGATCAGCTTGGCGATCATCGGGTCGTAATACGGCGTGATGGCGTCGCCTTCCTCCACGCCGGTATCCACGCGCACGTTGGCCGAAGCAGCCGGCAGGCGCAGGCGGCGCAGGGTACCGGTGGACGGCAGGAAGCCGCGGTCGGCATCTTCGGCGTACAGCCGTGCTTCGATCGCGTGGCCTTGGATGGCCAGCTGGTCCTGGCGCAGCGGCAGTGGCTGGCCACAGGCCACGCGCAGCTGCCATTCCACCAGGTCGGTACCGGTGATGAACTCGGTGACCGGATGCTCGACCTGCAGGCGGGTGTTCATTTCCATGAAGTAGAAATCACCGTCCGGGCCGGCGATGAACTCCACCGTGCCCGCGCCGACGTAGCCCACGGCGCGTGCAGCGTCGACCGCCGCCTGGCCCATTGCCGCGCGGCGCTCGGCACTCATGCCCGGTGCCGGGGCTTCTTCCAGTACCTTCTGGTGCCGGCGTTGCACCGAGCAGTCACGCTCGAACAGGTAGACCGCGTCACCGTGACTGTCGCCGAACACCTGGATCTCGATATGGCGCGGGCGCTCGACATACTTCTCGACCAGCACGTGGTCGTTGCCGAACGCCGAGGCGGCCTCGCGCTGGCAGCTGGCCAGCGCATCGATGAAGTCCTCGCTGCGTTCGACCTTGCGCATGCCCTTGCCGCCACCGCCGGCGCTGGCCTTGATCAGCACCGGATAGCCGATCGTATCGGCCTGCGCGCGCAGGAAGTCCGGCGCCTGCTGGTCACCGTGATAACCCGGCGTCAGCGGCACGCCGGCTTTGGCCATCAAGGCCTTGGCCGCGCTCTTGTCACCCATCGCGCGGATCGCGCTGGCCGGCGGCCCGATGAAGGTGATGCCGGCGGCGGCACAGGCATCGGCGAAGTCGGCGTTCTCGGACAGGAAGCCGTATCCGGGATGGATCGCCTGCGCGCCGCTCCGGCGTGCGGCGTCGAGCAGGGCCTCGCCGCGCAGATAGCTCTCGCGTGCGGCGGCCGGCCCGATGTGGATGGCCTCGTCGGCCAGGCGCACGTGGCGGGCGTTGCGGTCCGCATCGGAATACACGGCCACGGTGGCGATGCCGAGGCGGCGGCAGGTGGCGATGACGCGGCAGGCGATTTCGCCACGGTTGGCGATCAGGACTTTGGTGAACATGGCGACAGGCTCGGTCATGGCGCGGGTTACATGCGGAACACGCCGAAGCGCGTCTGCTGCGGGGCGGCGTTGAGGCTGGCCGACAGCGCCAGGGCCAACACCCGACGGGTATCGGCCGGATCGATCACGCCGTCGTCCCACAGGCGCGCGCTGGCGTAGTACGGGTGGCCCTGCTGCTCGAACTGCTCGCGGATCGGCGCCTTGAACGCGTCCTCTTCCGCAGCGGGCCATTGCCCGCCCTTGGCTTCGATGCCATCGCGACGCACCGTGGCCAGCACGCTGGCGGCCTGTTCGCCACCCATCACGCCGATGCGTGCGTTGGGCCACATCCACAGGAAATTCGGCGAATAGGCCCGCCCACACATGCCGTAGTTGCCGGCGCCGAACGAGCCGCCGATCACCACGGTGAACTTGGGCACCTTCGCGCAGGCGACCGCCATCACCAGCTTGGCACCGTCCTTGGCGATACCGCCCTGTTCGTACTTGCGCCCGACCATGAAGCCGGTGATGTTCTGCAGGAACAGCAGCGGGATGCCGCGCTGGGTGCACAGCTCGATGAAGTGCGCGCCCTTCAGCGCGGACTCGGAGAACAGGATGCCGTTGTTGGCGATGATGCCGATCGGGTAGCCGTTCAGATGGGCGAAGCCGGTGACCAGGGTGGCGCCATAGCGCGGCTTGAACTCATCGAAGCGCGAGCCATCGACCAGGCGTGCGATCACCTCGCGCACGTCGTAGGGCTTGCGCGTATCGGCCGGGATCACGCCGTACAGTTCGTGCGCCGGCAGCAACGGTTCTTCCGGCGGCTGCATCGCCATCGCCGGTTCCGGCTTGCGCCAGTTCAGCTGGGCGATGATCGCGCGGACCCGTGCCAGCGCCTGCAGGTCGTTGTCGGCCATGTGGTCGGCCACGCCGGAAATGCGCGTGTGCACGTCCGCGCCGCCCAGTTCCTCGGCCGTCACCACTTCACCGGTGGCCGCCTTCACCAGCGGCGGGCCGCCGAGGAAGATGGTGCCCTGCTCGCGCACGATCACCGTTTCATCGCTCATCGCCGGCACGTAGGCCCCACCGGCGGTGCAGCTGCCCATGACGCAGGCGATCTGCGGGATGCCCTGCGCGGACAGGTTGGCCTGGTTGTAGAAGATGCGGCCGAAGTGGTCGCGGTCGGGGAACACCTCGTCCTGCAGCGGCAGGAAGGCGCCACCGGAGTCGACCAGATAGATGCACGGCAGGTGGTTCTGCTCGGCGATCTCCTGTGCACGCAGGTGCTTCTTCACCGTCATCGGGTAATAGGTGCCGCCCTTGACCGTGGCATCGTTGGCCACGATCACGCACTCCACGCCGCTGACCCGGCCGATACCGGCGACCACGCCGGCTGCCGGCACAGCGTCGTCATACATGCCATGAGCAGCCAGCGGCGCGATTTCCAGGAAGGCACTGCCGGCATCGAGCAGGGCGTCGATGCGGTCGCGTACCAGCAGCTTGCCGCGCGCGGTGTGCTTGGCGCGTGCCGCCTCGCTGCCGCCCAGGGCAGTGCGGGCGAGGGTGGCGTGCAGATCGTCGACCACGGCCTGCATCGCCGCGCGGTTGCTTTCAAACGTGTCGCTGCCCGGTTGCAGCTGGCTGTTCAGGACGGTCATGGGGTGGCCTTACAGAGTGCGCTGGAACAATTCACGGCCGATCAGCATGCGGCGGATCTCCGACGTGCCCGCACCGATCTCGTACAGCTTGGCGTCGCGCCACAGGCGGCCGGTCGGGTACTCGTTGATGTAGCCGTTGCCACCGAGGATCTGGATCGCCTGCCCGGTCAGCCAGGTGGCCTTCTCGGCGGCGTACAGGATCGCACCGGCCGCGTCCTGGCGGGTGGTACGGCCCTGGTCGCAGGCGCGTGCCACGGCGTACACGTAGGCGCGGCAGGCGCCCAGGCCCACGTACATGTCGGCGATCTTGGCCTGGATCAGCTGGAAGCTGCCGATCGCTTCGCCGAACTGATGGCGTTCGTGCACGTACGGCATCACCACGTCCATGGCCGCAGCCATCAGCCCCAGCGGGCCGCCGGACAGCACCACGCGCTCGTAGTCCAGGCCGGACATCAGCACGCGCACGCCACCGCCGACGCTGCCGAGCACGTTCTCTTCGGGAATCTCGCAGTCCTGGAACACCAGCTCGCAGGTCGGCGAGGAGCGCATGCCCAGCTTGTCCAGCTTCTGCGCGGTGGAGAAACCCGGCATGCCCTTTTCAACCAGGAAGGCGGTGATGCCCCTGGCGCCGGCGTCCATGTCGGTTTTGGCATAGACCACCAGCACATCGGCGTCCGGGCCGTTGGTGATCCACATCTTGTTGCCGTTGAGGACATAGCGATCGCCGCGCTTGTCGGCGCGCAGCTTCATCGATACCACGTCCGAACCGGCGCCGGGTTCGCTCATCGCCAGTGCGCCCACCTTGGCGCCGCTGCACAGGTCGGGCAGGAAGCGCTGCTTCTGCGCCTCGCTGCCGTTCTTGCGCAGCTGGTTCACGCACAGGTTGGAGTGCGCGCCATAGGACAGGCCGATGCCGCCGGAGGCGCGCGAGACCTCTTCCATCGCCACCACGTGGGCCAGGTAGCCCATGCCGGTACCGCCGTATTCTTCCTCGACGGTAAGGCCGAGCAGGCCCTGTTCGCCCAGTTTCGGCCACAGTGCCTGCGGGAACTGGTTGGTCGCATCGGCCTCGGCCGCCAGCGGCGCGATCTCGGCGGCGGCAAAATGGGCCACGCTCTGGCGCAGCAGGTCGATCTCTTCACCGAGATCGAAGTTCAGGGATGGCACGTGCATTACAGCGGCTCCACGGCGGCAAAGTGGGGGATGGACGCACCCAGGGCTTGCCGGCGATGGTTTCCAGGACCGCGCCGGCACGGGCGAGGCCCCAGCGTAACGGGGTTCGGGAAAGAAGTGAACACAAATTCAAAAATTGAAACCAGAATCAAAACATGGCCTACAAACGCTCTGCACTGATGGAAGAACGCCTGGCCGGGGCCCGCGAGCGGATCCTGCTGGCAACCCGTGAACGGGTCGCCACCGGCGGCTGGCGAAACGCCCCGGTGACCGCCGTGGCAACCCAGGCGGGGGTCTCCACTGGCCTGATCTACCGTCATTTCCCCTCCAAGGCCGACCTGTTCGTGGAGGTGCTCAACGCGGCGGTGGCCCATGAAGTGGCGATCATGGAACGCATCGCCAGCGGCCCGGAGGCCGCCAGCGAGCGCCTGCGGCTGGCCATCGCCGCCTTCGTGCGTCGCGCCCTGGCGGGTCCGGGGCTGGCCCACGCCTTCATCGTCGAACCGGTCGATCCGGACGTGGAAGCCGAGCGCATGCGCGGCCGCCGTGCCTTCGGTGATGTGTTCCTGCGCCTGGTGGAGGAAGGCGTGGCTGCCGGCGAACTGCCTGCGCAGGATGCGCATGTGGCGGCCGCGTGCCTGGTCGGCGCCTTCACCGAAGCGATGGTTGGCCCGACTGCGCCCAGCCGTGAAGCGCATCGCGACGAGGATGCGCTGGTCGACGCCATCTGCAGCTTCTGCCTGCGTGCCATCGGCGCACCGGTGAATCGGTAGCGCCGGGCCATGCCCGGTGGCTTGTGTTGCTGGGGTCAGATTCCTTTTGCGGCGCAAAAGGGATCTGACCCCAGCCCCCGGCATGTTGCGCCGCACCAGCATTGACGCCTGTTGTCGCGCGCAGGGCGCGTTCTATACTCGGCCCATCACGCAGTCGCTCAGCCGTGGTCCAACGACTACCAGCCAGGGGTAACGAAGAGTGCGGAATTACGATCTGGAGTTCCTGAAACGCTTCTCCATGGTGATCGCGCTGTTGATGGCCATCACTCTGGGTCTGATCTTCCTTGCCGCCTTCCTGCACACCCGGATTCCGCCCGAGGTGTCGCCCACTGCGGCCAAACGCACCGAACAGCGCATCGCGCCGACCGGAGCGGTGTACGCCGGCAGTACCGGTGCAGCCGCGCAGGCGGCGGCCAAGGCGGCCGCGCTGGCCAAGGCCGCCTCGCAGGTGGCCTACGGCGGCACCACCGATGGCAAGGTCATCTTCGACAACCTCTGCACCGCCTGCCACACCACCGGGGTGGGCCAAGCGCCGACCCTGGACCGCGCGCACTGGGACCAGCGCATCACGCAGGGCAAGGACACGCTCTACAAGCACGCCATCGAGGGCTACACCGGCCCGGACGGCGGCATCATGCCTCCCAAGGGCGGCAACCCGGCGCTGACCGAGGAACAGATCCACGCCACCGTGGACTGGATGCTGGGCAACCTGAAGTAGGACCTTTCCGCAGCGCCGGGCCTGCCCTCGGCAGCCTCTGCGCCACCTGCGCGGGCGGCTGCCGGACATGGGCCCGGCGCTGCCATCCCGTCGTCGACGGCCCCCGGGGCTTTGCCCACCCGGGCCGATCGCCGGGCTGCAGTCGGGCGTTCGTATTTCGGGGTTAGTCTGTGCCCCCCATTCCGTGGAGTCGCCCGTCGATGCGCCGCCGTTCCCTTGTTCTCGCCCTGTCCCTGCTGCTGCCGGCACCTGCCTTTGCCCAGGCCCAGCCGCAGGCCATGCCGGCCCCGGCGACGTCCACCCCGCGCAACTCCACCGTTGTACTGGCCACCGCGCCGGCCGACTGGCGCGCGCTGGACGGCCAGCGTGTGCGCATCGCTGCGCCGCTGACCCTGGCCGGCACCGACGCTCTGGAACGCTCCGGCCAGCTGACGGTCGCCTTCGGCGGTCGCCTGTGGCAGCCGACCGAAGTGGCCGCGCCAGGCACCGCCGGCATCGAACAGGTGATGGCTGACAACCTGCGCCGCCGCCTGGTCCTGGACGATGGCAGCGACGTGCGTGATCCGGGCAGCGTGGCCTACCTGCCGGGCAACCCGGTGCTGCGCACCGGCATGCTGCTGCGCAATGTGGAAGGCATCGTCCGCGTGGACGCGCAGGGCCGCCCGCAGCTGCAGGTGGAAGGCACGCTGAGCCTGCCCGCACTGCAGCGGCCGGCGGTGCCGGACGTGCCTGGCAGCCTGCGTATCGCGGCGTTCAACCTGGAAAACTACTTCAATGGCGACGGCCAGGGCGGCGGCTTCCCGACGTTGCGCGGTGCCCGCACGCTGGAGGAGCACAAGGCCCAGGTGGCCAAGCTGGTCGCCACCATCAATGCGCTCGATACCCACATCGCCGCCCTGATGGAGCTGGAGAACGATGGCTACGGACCGCAGTCGGCCATTGCCGAGCTGCTGGCCGCGCTCAATGACCGGCCGCACGCCGGACCGGACGACGCATGGGTGGCGGTCGATCCGGGCGAAGGCCCCGGCACCAATCCCATCCGCGTCGGCATCATCTACAAGCGCGGTGCGTTCAAGACATTGGGCCCGCCGTTGACCAAGCTTGACGGCCCGTTTGCCGAGCACAGCCGCGCACCGCTGGCACAGGCTTTCCAAGGCAAGGGCGCACCGTTCATGGTGGTCGCCAACCACTTCAAGTCCAAGGGGTGCCGCGACGCCAGTGGTGCCGACGCCGACCGCAACGATGGCCAGGGCTGCTGGAATGCGACGCGCGTCGAATCGGCCCGCCAGCTCAACCAGTGGGTGCAGGCCGAAGCCACGCGCCTGAAGGTGAAGGATGTGGTGATGCTGGGCGATTTCAACGCCTATGCGATGGAGGATCCGATCCGCACGCTGCACACGCTGGGCTGGCAGGATGCCTTCAAGGTGGCCAAGGTCGAACATCCCTACAGCTACGTCTACAACGGCTACAGCGGCCGCCTCGACCACGCCCTGCTGAGTCCGTCCATGGCCCGCCGCCTGGCGGGCGCCGCCGAATGGCACAGCAATGCCGACGAGCAGGACGCCAGCGGCTACCAGGGGCGCAATGTGCCCGGCCCATGGCGCAGCTCCGACCACGACCCGCTGCTGCTGGGCTTCGACAAGTAATGCCCAACGCCTGGGTCGGGGGCCCCGCCGGTGGGGGGGGGGGGCGCCCCCCCGCCGGGCGCCCCCCCCCCCGCGCGGCCGCCCCCGCGGCCCGCCACCCCCCCCCCCCGGGCCCGGGCCCGCAGGGGGGGGTGGGGGCACCGC